>CAYYPN010000046.1:0-6644 GCA_964473545.1 uncultured Planctomycetaceae bacterium | reverse complement strand
GTGGGGCTGGCGTTCGTGTTGTTGCTCGGCGTGATGGGGGGGCTGGGCCACACGATCAATCCGGCGAACATTCTCGTGCTGCCGCTGCTGTTCGGCATCGGAGTCGATGCGGGCGTGCACATCCTCCACCGCTATCGCCAGGCCCCGCATGAACATCCGCCCGGTCTCGCCGGCGGCACCGGCAAAGGCATCATGCTCACCGGCACCACCACCAGCCTCGGGTTCGCCTGCCTGATGATCGCCGATCACCGCGGCATCGCCAGCCTCGGCTTCACACTCACCCTCGGCATGATCCTCACCCTCCTCGCGTGCCTGACCGTCATGCCATCCGTGCTGGAACTACGCTCCCGCAACCGCGTGCGACGGGGGAAGGCTTAATCACAGCGGTCGCAGAGGCACCAAGGCACAGATGTGGTTTTTGCTGTTCTGGTTTTCAGTGCTTTAATGCTTTCTCCGTGCCTCTGTGTCTCAGCGCCCTCTGTGATGCAGCCGACGCCGACGGAAGAACTCCGTCAGCACCCGTGCGCATTCGTCGGCCATGACGCCGCGCAATACCGGCAGGCGATGGTTGAAACGTTGATCGTTGCACAAGTTGTGCAGCGTGTGCACTGCGCCCATCTTCGGGTCCGCCGCGCCGTAGATCAGCTTGCCCACCCGCGCGTTGACGATCGCCCCGGCGCACATCGGGCAAGGCTCCAGCGTTACCGCCAGCGTGCACGCATTCAACCGCCAGTCGCCCAGCAATGCGGCCGCGGCGCGGATGACGATCATCTCCGCATGCTCGGTCGGGTCGGCGGTCGTCTCGCGCCGGTTGCCCGCGGCGGCCAGCAACTCGCCGTGCCGATAGATCGCCGCACCGACCGGCACCTCTCCGGCCTGCGCGGCGCGGTAGGCCTCGGCCAGCGCCGGGCGCATCATCATCACCGGGCTGAGCGCGCCTTGGCGCACCGCCGCCGCCATCGCCGCGCGCCGTCGCACGACCGCGCGCCGTCGTCGCCTTGCCGCGCGTTGCGGATCAGACCGCCGCATCTTCATCCTCGAACCTCAGCTTCGCCGGTTTGATCAGCAATCGCATCAGCAGCAGGCCCAACTCGTAAAGCAGATACATCGGCAACGCCAGCGCGACCTGCGACATCGGATCCGGCGGCGTCAGCAACGCCCCGACCATCACGCAGCCCAGCATCGCATACTTGCGGCCCCGGGCGAACTGGTGACGATCGACCAGTCCCGTCCAACCCAACAGCAGCATCACCAGCGGCAACTGGAACGCCAGCGCCGTCGCCAGCCCCATCCACAGGCAGAAACTGACGTACTCGCTCATCGTGAACCACGGCGTGGCCATGCGGTCGCCGCGCGTGCCGCGGAGCTGGTACACCCGCCCGTCGACGACGTAGCGGAACGCACGATCCGGCACGTTGATCCAGAACGAGCCCTCCGGCGGATCGACCGGGTCGATGTTGCGGATCGGGGCGTGCGCCGGCGGGTCCGGCTCCGCCACGACCGTCGCATCGTTCGCCGCCCGGCCGACCAGGCGATCCTGGACCCACGTGCCCTGCATCTCGGGCATCGGGTAGGTCAACGTCCAGAAGATCATGAAACTCACCGTGACCGGGAGGATGACGTAATACATGAACGCCACCCCCGCGGCACTGAGCAGCGCGCTGCCCGGGAGCATGCTCAGCACGAACTTCTTCTCGTGCCGGTACAGGCCCGGGACGATGAACATCCACGCCTGGTACAGCAGCCAGGGGATGCCCACGATGAGCCCGGTGATGAGGCTGACCTTCACAAACAGACCGAAGCTTTCGGGAATGCGCGTCGGGTACAGCGTGGCCGGCAGGTCGTTCGCCGCCAGTTCGTAAAGCAGCGGCTGGGCCAGCCAGGCCATGATCGTTCGCCCGAACAACATCGCCACCGCCCCGGCGATCAGCGGCCCGATCAGCCCCAGGATCAACCGCTTGCGCAGTTCCTCCAGGTGATCGCTCAGACTCATGCGCATTTCATACGGGTCGCTCGGCGGCATAGGGATAGTGTAGCCAAAAGCGAATGGCGAATTGCGAACAGGCGACCGCGCCCCAAGCCCTAAACCCTGTTCCCTCTTCCCGGTCCCAAGGATTGAATACCCGCGGCGACCCTCACTACGATAAGCCCATGATCCGTTCCCCCGAGGTCAGTCGGCTCTGGCGGCCGCGCCATCAGTGGAAGCATCGCGTGTCCACGCGGCTTTACCACTGGCTGGAACGCCGCCGCCTCATCCGCAAGGGCCCCGGCACCCCCGGAAACGGGTTCGCCGTCACACGGTATCGCCTTCACCTGCCGCAGTTGCCCGACGTGTTGACCGGCCTGCGCATCGTCCACCTGTCCGACCTGCACGTTGGCACCATCCTCCGCCCCGAACACCTGCGGCCGATCGTCCGCATGGTCAACGACCTCCATGCCGACCTGATCGTCAACACCGGCGACCTGATCGATGCCAGCAACCGGTACCTGTCGCCGGTCGTCGAGGCGACGATGCGCCTGCGCGCTCCCCTGGGCGTGTACACCGTGCTGGGCAACCACGACCATCGCGAGAATCCGGCCGAGATCGTGCACGCGTTCCGCATGGCCGACCTGCCGCTGCTCATGAACGAGCGGATGAACGTCGACATCAACGGCCTGGCGGTGGCGATGTGCGGCATCGACTTCGCCGGGCGCGCCGCCCGGATGAAACAGTTCGTCGACACCGCCTGCGGTGGGACCGACGATGCGGCGTTGCGCATCCTGCTCAGCCATCATCCCCATGCCCTGGACTTCGCTGCGCCTCACAACGTCGACCTGGTCCTGTCCGGCCACACGCACGGCGGGCAGTTCGTCTTCCGCCAGACCCGCCCGCACCAGACCGAAAGCTTCGGCCTGGGCAACCTGTCCTTCCGCTATGCACAAGGTCACTACGAACGCGGCCGCACCCACCTGTTCGTCACCAACGGCCTGGGCGGATCGTTCCCCCTGCGCTTCCGCTGCCCCGCCGAAGTCAGTGTGCTGGAACTGTACCCGGCGTGAGACTTCACCTTCCGGGGGTGCCCGGGCCGGGACGGCCGGGCTCGCCGAGTGCACAGCGTGCGTCTTGGGATCACCCTTCGCTGCGCAGGCGCACGACTTCGTCGACGTCTTTGTCGCCGCGACCGGAGAGGTTGACGACGATGACGCGGTCGTGTTCGAGCTGCCCGGCCAGTTGCATGGCGTGGGCCAGGGCGTGGGAACTTTCCAGGGCGGGGATGATGCCTTCGAGGCGGCAGAGCTGTTCGAAGGCCTCCATCGCCGCGCTGTCAGTGCACTGGGTGTAGGTCACGCGGCCGGTGTCGTGCCAGTAGCTGTGCTCGGGGCCGACCCCCGGATAGTCCAGGCCCGCGGAAACGGAATGGACATCACCGGTCTGGCCGTCGGGGTCCTGCATGACGTAGCTGCGTGAGCCGTGGAGGATGCCGGGCAAGCCGAAGTTGAGGGGCGCGGCATGTTCACCGGTGCCGGTGCCGCGTCCGCCGGCCTCGACGCCGACGAGCTTGACGTCCTGTTCATCCACGAAGGGATGGAACATGCCCGCGGCATTGGACCCGCCGCCGACGCAGGCGACGACCACGTCCGGCATGCGCCCGAGGTAAGCGTTGCACTGTTCGACGGTCTCGCGGCCGATCACCGCCTGGAAGTCACGCACGATCATGGGGAACGGGTGCGGTCCGACGACCGAGCCGATGATGTAATGCGTGTGCTCGACGCTGCCCATCCAGTCGCGCATGGCCTGGTTGGTCGCATCCTTGAGCGTGCGCGAGCCGGACTCGACGCCGATGCAGCGGGCGCCCAGCAGTTCCATGCGGGTGACGTTGGGGTTCTGGCGTCGCATGTCTTCGGTGCCCATGTAGACCTCGCACTCCAGGCCGAGCAGGGCGGCGGCGGTGGCGGTGGCGACGCCGTGCTGGCCCGCGCCGGTTTCGGCGATGACCCGACGCTTGCCCATGCGCACGGTCAGCAGCGCTTGGCCGATCGTGTTGTTGATCTTGTGGGCGCCGGTGTGGGCCAGGTCCTCCCGCTTGAGGTAGATGCGGGCGCCGCGACAGTGCTCGGTCAAACGTGACGCGAAGTACAACGGGGTCGGCCGGCCGACGTAGTGCATGAGCAGCGTGTCGAGTTGCTGCTTGAATGCGGGGTCGGCCTTGGCCGCGGCGTAGGCGTCGCGCAGCTCCTCGAGCGCGTGCATGAGGGTTTCGGGCACGAACACGCCGCCGAAGTCGCCGAAGTAACCGCGGGCGTCGGGGATGGATGGTGACTTTGGCATGATGCGAAAGTGTAGCGAGGCTCGGGTCGCGTAGCTACGTCGCTCGGCATGGTTTACCATTGCCGCCGTGCCACCACGCATCCTCCACATCGACCGGCAGCGCGGCTGGACCGGGCAGACCAACCGCACGCTCAACATGGTCGTCGGCCTGCGCCGGCGCGGGCTTGATTGCGACCTGGTCACGCATGCCAACAGTGGCCTGGCGGAGCACGCTCATGCACGAGGGATCGAGCCGATCGAGATGCCGCTGTATGGATGGGGGACGTACACTTCCGCCCCGCGCCTGTGGCGGCTGCTTCGCCGCAACAGGGTCGATGTTCTGCACTGCCACGGCCCGCGAGATCACCTGCTCTCGGCCATGGTCCATGTGGCCGGCGGCGGCCGAACACTGCTCCGCACGCGCCACAACCATGTGCCGCTGAGTTCCGGGGGTTTCAGTCGCCTGCTGTTCACGCCGTGCGATCGGGTCGTCTGCATCAGCGACTTCGTGCGTCGCCTGTCGATCGATGACGGTTTGCCCGAGCGTAAGCTGACCACGATTCGCACCGCGGTCGACATCGACCGCTGGACGCCCGGACCCCCGGACGGGGAGCTGCGGGAGGAACTGGGTATCGCCGCCAACGATCATGTCGTCGGCCACGTCAGCACGCTCGTCAAACGCAAGGGGGTCGACTGGCTGCTGCAAGCGACGGCCCAACTGCTCCAGCGCCGACCCGGCCTGCCGATCAGGCTGCTGATCGTCGGCGAGGCTTGTCGCAAGTGGCAGCCGCTGACCGACGAGCTGGGTCTGACCGATCGCGTGATCTACCCCGGCTTCCGCACCGACGCCGAGCGGTTGATCCGTCTGATGGACCTGTTCGTGTTGCCCTCGCGCGACGAGGGGCTCGGCACGGCGGTGGTCGAGGCGATGGCCTGCGGCACGGCGGTCATCGGGTCCAACGTCGGCGGCATCCCCGAAGCCGTCACGCCGGACGTCGGCCTCCTGTTCGAAACCGGCGACACCGACGGGCTGTCCAACGCCATCGAGACGTTGCTCGACGACGCGCCGCGACGCCAGGCGATGGCCGCCGCCGCACGACAACGCGCCGTTGAGCACTTCAGTGTCAAAGCGATGGTCGACCAGATGGCGGCGTTGTACCACGAGTTATGTGATTGATAGCCGTGCATTCTGATGCACGCTCTTCACCTTCCGGGGGTCACTCGCCGGGGCGGGTCATGGCATCGTAGTTCATCAGTTCCTCAAGCCGCTCGGCGGGCATGAGGTCCAGTTCGCCGACGAGCTGTTTGATCGTCTTGCCTTCCTGGTGGGCCTGCTTGGCCAGGGCGGCGCACTTGTCGTAGCCGACCTCGGGGGCCAGGGCGGTGATCGTCATCAGCGACGTTTCGAGCAGGTCGGCGCAGCGGGCTTCGTCGACTTCCAGGTCCTTGAGCAACTTGTCCACGAAGACGTTGGACACGTTGGCCAGCAGCGTGGCGCTTTCGAGGAACGCGTCGATCATGACGGGCATGGCGACGTTGAGCTCGAAGATGCTGCCGACCCCGCCGAGGCCGGCCGTGGTAACGGTCGCGTCGTTGCCGATGACGCGGCAGGCGACCTGGATCACCGATTCACAGATCACGGGGTTGACCTTGCCGGGCATGATGGAGGAGCCGGGCTGGATCGCGGGCAGGTTCAGCTCGCCGATGCCGCAGCGCGGGCCCGAGCCGAGGTGGCGGATGTCGTTGGCGATCTTGGTCAGGCTGACGGCGATGGTCTTCAGGTCGGCGTGGCAGGACACGAACCCGTCCTTGGCGGCCTGGGCTTCGGCATGATCCTTGGCTTCGAGAAACTTGATCCCGAGCTTGGCGGACAGCGCTTCGCAGACCTTGCCGGCAAACTGCGGATGGGTGTTGATCCCGGTGCCGACGGCGGTGCCGCCGATGGGCATGTTCGCGACGATCTCTTCCAGTCCCCAGTGTGCCCGCTCATTGCTCCAGGCCAGTTGCCGCGCGTAGCCGGCGAAAACCTGGCCCATGCGGATGGGCGTGGCGTCCATGAGGTGGGTGCGACCGGTCTTGATGATCGCGTCCCACTGCTGGGCCTTGGCGTCGAGATGCGCGTGCAGGTTCTTCAGGGCGGGGATCAGCATGGCGTTGAGTTGCAGCGCCGCGGCGATGTGCATGGCCGTCGGGAACGTATCGTTGCTCGACTGGCCCATGTTGACGTGGTCGTTGGGGTGGATGCGCGGCGTGTCGGCTTTAGCCGACATGTCCGCTGAAGCGGACACGTCTTGCAGGCGAGCGTTCGCCAGGTGCGCGATGACCTCGTTGGCGTTCATGTTCGTGCTGGTGCCCG
>CAYYPN010000045.1:0-13094 GCA_964473545.1 uncultured Planctomycetaceae bacterium | reverse complement strand
AGGCCCACTTCCAGCCGCTCCGCTCGGCGCCCGACCAGACGAGCATCGAATGCCAACCCGTCCTGCGCGACCTGGACTTCTGGCGCAACTTCACCGGCCCGTGGTACGGGTTCGATCACATCGAACTGACCCGCAACCACTGCGACGAGTCCCACGTCGGCCAGCACTACGCGATCTGGATGGAAGAAAAAGGCCTGGCCAACTGGCGGGATTACTTCGGCGACTGCTCCGACGGCAGGGATCGGCCCGCGGGCTATTACGGGTCCTGGCCTTTGCCGGAGGAGTACCACTACACGACGTGGACCGGCGAGCGGACGTGCGCGAACCTCGAACAGGCGGTGGCCGAGGGCAAGCCCTTCTTCACCTGGGCCAGCTTCCACGATCCGCATCCGCCGTACACCGTGCCCGAGCCTTGGGCGAGCATGTACGATCCCGACGACATGGAGCCGGGCGAGTTTGTCGAGGGCGAGTTCGACGACATGCCCCCCCACCATCGCATGACCCGGCAGCGCGACGCCGACTGGTCGGTCTACAAGCAGACCCCCCACGGCAACCACGGGTTCCAGTGTCATCTGCACGAGCAGGACAAGCTCAAGCGCGACATGGCGATCTACTACGGCATGATCAGCTTCATGGACCGCGAGATCGGCCGCATCCTCGACAAGCTCGACGAGCTGGGCGTGGCCGACAACACCATCGTGGTCTTCAGCACGGACCACGGCCACTTCCTCGGCCAGCACGGGCTGATCGCCAAGGGTGGTTTCCAGTATGAGGACGGGATCAAGCTGCCGTTTCTGGTGCGCTGGCCCGGCAAGGTCAGAGCCGGGGCGACGTGCGACGCGATCCAGGGCCTGATCGATCTGCCGTCGACGTTCCTGAGCGCATGCGGCATCGACGTGCCCTTGTGGATGCAGGGCGTCAACCAGTTACCGGTGTGGACCGGCGACCAGCCCAAGGCCAAGGACTTTGAGATCTGCGAGTTCCGCCATCAGCCCACGGCCGTGCACATGCGCACGCTCATCACCGACCGGTACAAGATGACCGTCTACCGCAACCAGACCTACGGCGAGCTGTTCGACCTGCGGGAAGACCCGGGCGAGCTGCGCAACCTGTGGGATGTGCCGGAGGCGGCGGCGGTCAAGTGCGAGATGCTGAGGCGGTTTGTCGATGCCGAGCTCAAACGAGAACCGATGCGTTATCCGCGTATCGCCGGTGCGTAGATGCAGCCTGCCGGCGATCGTGATGTGGTTTGTCGTGGCGACCCAGGTCGCTGCGCCCCCGGCGGGGTACGCCGAGTCGAGACGGTTTACCATGGTCCAGGTTCCCGCGCCCAACGAGGCGCTGGCGTCGCTCAAATCCGAACACCCCCGACTCATGATGGACGGCGATACGGCCGAGCGCCTGCGCCGGGTCATCGAGACCGACGCGCTGGCCGGCGAATGGTATCGATACCTCAAGGGTCGGGCCGACGAGATGCTCGACGAGCCGCTCGCCTCGTACGACATCCCCGACGGCTGGCGGTTGCTGTGGATGAGCCGCAAGGTCCTCGATCGGATGATGACGCTGGGGCTGGTCTGGCGGATCGAGGCCGAGGCACGTTACGCCGACCGGGCGTGGCGGGACCTCGAAGCGGCGGCGGGTTTTCCCGACTGGAACCCCAGTCACTTCCTCGACACCGCGGAGATGACCGCAGCCTTCGCGCTGGCTTACGACTGGATGTTCGAATACTGGACCGACGCCCAGCGCCGCACGATCGCCGACGCCATCGTCAAGCATGGCTTCGAGCCCGGCATGAAGGTGTACACCGAACGCCACAGGTGGGCGACGAGCCATCACAACTGGAACCAGGTCTGCAACGGCGGCCTGCTGATGGGGGCGCTGGCGATCGGGGACGTCGAACCCGAGCTGGCCGGGCGCATCGTGCATGAAGCGGTCGGGTCGCTGCCCCTGGCCATGCAGAGCTTCGCGCCGGACGGGGCGTGGTTCGAAGGCCCCGGTTACTGGGGCTACGCCATGAAGTACAACGCCATGGCGCTGGCCTGCCTCGCCTCGGCGCTGGGGACCGACTTCGGGCTTTCGCGGATCGAAGGGTTCGACAAGGCCGGCGACTTCTTCGTCCAGATGCACGGCACGAGTGGCGCCAGCTTCAACTACGCCGACGCTCATCCCGGCAGGATCCAGCATCCGACGCTGCTCTGGCTGGCCAGACGTTTCGATCGGCCGGACCTGGCCGCGTTCCAACGTGAATTCGGCAAGCCCATGGCGATCGGGATGCTCTGGTATGACCCGAACGTGGGCACCGGCAGCCTGGCGCAATTGCCGACGGCTGCGCGCTACCGCGAGGTCGAGGTTGCCGCGGCAAGGACGAGTTGGACCGACCCGGAGGCGCTGTACGTCGGCGTCAAGGCCGGCCACAACGGCGTGAATCACGACAACCTCGACCTGGGGTCGTTCGTGTTCGACGCCCTGGGCGAGCGGTGGGTCGTGGACATGGGCCCGGATGACTACAACCTGCCCCACTATTTCGGCAAGCTGCGCTACACCTACTACCGCCTGCGGGCCGAGGGGCATAACACGCTTCTCATCAACCCCGACCAACGCCCGGACCAGGACGTCGATGCGCTGTGCCGCATCACGCGGTTCGAACACGACGGCGACACCACGCAAACCGAAGCGGACCTCACCCCCGCCTATGCCGGGCATGGCGCGAAACAGGTCACCCGGTCGTACACACTGGCGGCTGACAAGCTGACCCTCGACGATCACGTCGAGTTGAACGAGCCCGGCGACGTGTGGTGGTTCGCCCACACCGAGGCAAAGGTCGACCTGGCCGACGACGGGCGCCGCGCGACACTGGAACAGGACGGCAAACGCGTCACGGTTCAACTGGCCAGCCCCGCCGAGGCGCGTTTCGAACTGATGCCGGCCGAGCCCCTGCCGACCTCGCCCGACCCGGCGGGCCAGAACCCCAACAACGGCGCGAAGTTGGTCAACCACGCCCCCGGCATCCCCAACCTCGTCGTCCGCGGCCAAACCCCGCAATGGGGCGAGCCCAACCCCGACGAAGCGATCCGCAAGCTGGCGATTCACCTGAGCGGTGTTGCGTCGACGCGGATCACCGTGACGTTCAAACCTGCCAACTGATCCAAGTCGGACCTGTCCCACAGACCCCTTCGGGGAGTCCTCGAAGGTCCGGATCGCAGAACCCGGATGTGCATCTCGAAGCTGATGCGCCGATCGCGTACCATGGCCGCCTCGAAAGGATGGTTGCCATGCGTTGGACGCAGACGCTCATACCGACATTGCGCCAGGTGCCCACCGAGGCGGTCGTGCCCTCCCATCAACTCATGCTGCGGGCCGGCTACATCCAGCAGGTGGCCGCCGGGGCGTACAACTACCTGCCGCTGGGCTGGCGGACGCTGCACAAGGCGATGGCCATCATCCGTGACGAAATGAACCGCGCCGGCGCCAGCGAAGTGTTCATGCCGTCGCTGCAGCCGATCGAATGGTGGGAGAAGACCGGCCGGCGGGCTCGGCTGGCGGAGAACCTGTTCGTCGTCGAAGACCGCCACGGCCGCGAGCAGGCCCTCGGCCCGACGCACGAAGAAGTCATCACCATGCTCTTCGGCACATCCGTCGCCAGCTACAAGCAACTGCCGATCAACCTCTACCAGATCCAGACCAAGTTCCGCGACGAGTACCGACCCCGCTTCGGCGTGCTGCGCAGCCGCGAGTTCCAGATGAAAGACGCCTACAGCTTTCACCTGACCCCCGATGGTCCCGCCGGGCTCGATGCCGAATACCGGAACATGTACGACACGTACTGCCGCATCTTCGACCGTTGCGGGTTGAAGTACGTGGTCGTCGAAGCCGAGACCGGCGACATGGGCGGCAACGCCAGCCACCAGTTCACCGTGCTCACACCCGTCGGCGAGGACACGATCTTCACCAACGACGCGGGCACGTACTCGGCCAACATCGAAAAATGCGCCACCGGCCGACGCTGCTTCTCGATTGATGGAGAACCCACTGGTGATCTACGCGTGGTTGATACACCAGACTGCAAATCAATCGACGATCTCTGTGCGCGATGGCCCGAGTTTGGTGGAAGCAAGCTGAAAGCAAAGAACACTCTTAAGACCCTCGCCTACCACGTGAAGTTCAACTTTCCACCCGACTTGCCCGAGACGCATACATCACGACTGAGTGGGCATGACTCGGTCATTTGGCTCGCGGTGGTTCGGGGAGACCATGATGTAAACGAAGAGAAAATTAAGGAGCAGATTGAACGTCGGCATAAGACGGGTGACTGGAAATCTATCGGCCTAGAAATTCAGATGTTGGATGAGGAAATCGCACGCCAAATGGGCATCCCTCTCGGCTACGTAGGGCCTGATTTGCGGTGGTCCTTCGATGACCCCAAAGTGCGAGAATGCATACACCTTGTCGTAGACTACGACGCCATGAATCCAGGTTTCTGGGTCACCGGTGCAAACGAGACTGGCAAGCACAAGATGCATTTCGATTGGTGGCGAGACTTCATAAAACATTGCATCAAGATTCATGACGACGGACCCGAAACCGACAGAGGCTCTGTTGCCAACCTAGCGCTTGAGATGGGTCATTTTCGGGTTGAAGACATCCGCAACGCCATCGACGGCGACCCGGCGCCCGAAGAGCGCGGCGGCGGGACGTTGCACGCCACCAGGGGCATCGAGGTCGGCCAGGTCTTCAAGCTCGGCCGCAAGTACACGCAGGCTTTGGACGTGACCGTGCTCGATGAGAATCAGCAGGCCGTCACGCCCATCATGGGTTGCTACGGCATCGGCGTGAACCGTATCCTCGCCGCGGCCATCGAACAGGACGGCGGCCACGACGACGGCGGCATCATCTGGCCCGTCGGCCTCGCCCCCTTCCACGTCGTCATCACGCCCATCAAGTACACCCCCGCAAGTGACGTCGCTCGCGTCGCCGATGCGTTGCACGACAAGCTCACCGCCGCGGGGCTGGACGTCCTGCTCGACGACCGCGACGAGCGGCCCGGCGTGAAGTTCAAGGACGCCGACCTGATCGGCATCCCCCTGCGCATCACCGTCGGCGACAAGGCCCTGGCCAACCAGGAAGTCGAATTCAAACCCCGCACCGCCGACCAGGCCGAGCTGGTCAAGGTCGAGGATGCGGTGGCCCGGGCGGTGGCCTTTGTGAGAGGCGATTAAGCGGCGGGCCAATACACCGTTTTCACTGCAAGCCCAAGGTCGCTACAATCGCCGCCCCATGAGTAATACGACTGCCAATGATCGTGGCGTGGCGCTGATCGCCGAACGCCTGGCCGGAACTTCCAGCGACGGGCTTGTCGCCCTGGACCAGACGACCGACGGGCGTTTCGTCGTCGGCCAAAGCGGCGTGCAGGCCGTGGCCGCCTCGGGCGACCGCAAGGTCGAGGTCGTCGCCCTGGAAGGCCACACCCTCGCGCGGGTCAACTCGGCCCTGGGCTATCCAGCCTGCTACCCGGTCCACGACGTGCAGATCGACAAGCCCATCGAGGCCGTCTGCATGGACCTCGACGGCACGACGCTCCGCAGCGAAGACTTCTGGGTGTGGATCATCCAGCAGGCCACCGCAAGCCTGCTCGACAATCCGAAGTTCGAGCTGGAAGAAGCGGACGTGCCCTACGTGTCCGGCCACAGCGTCAGCGAACACCTTCAGTATTGCGTGAACAAGTACTGTCCCGACAAGACCGTCGAGGAGGCGCGGCAGTTCTACTTCCAGCACTCGCGGCGCGAGATGGCCGAGATCATGGAAGGCCGCGGGCGGGTCGATGCGTTCACCCCGACCGAAGGCGTGCAGGAGTTCCTCTACGAACTGAAAGACGCGGGTATCAAGATCGCCCTGGTCACCAGCGGGTTGTACGAGAAAGCCTACCCCTCGATCGTCGCGGTCTTCCGCAAGCTCGGCATGCCCGAGCCCCCGGAATTTTATGACACGATCATCACCGCCGGGTTTCCGTTGGGCCCGGGCGAGGTCGGCACACTGGGTGAGCTGTCGCCCAAGCCGCATCCCTGGCTTTACGCCGAGTCGGCCCGCGTGGGGCTGGGCATCGACTTCGCCCGCCGCAACCACGTGATCGGCATCGAAGACTCGGGCGCCGGCGTGTGCAGCGTCCGCCTGGCCGGGTTCGGCTCGATCGGCATCGGCGGCGGCAACATCCACTCCTCCGGCACACTCGCGTTCTGCACGCACTACTGCGAGACCTTCCCGGATGTGATGAAACTCATCCGACAATAAAGCCGCCGATGGCATCGGCGGTCTTCACACTAACGGATCGGCGGTCTTCCCGGCGTTTGGCGTTTAATCGACAAACGCCGCGTAGATCGCGCGTTGGGCGGTTTCGAAGTCGCCGGCATCCACGCCCACAATGATGTTCAACTCGCTCGAGCCCTGGTCGATCATGCGGATGTTGACGTTGGCTTCACCCAGCGCGGCAAACAGTCGCGCCGCCATGCCGGGCGTATAAGCCATGCCTCGGCCCACCGTGGCGATCAGCGCCATGCCGGGGCTGACGTCCATCGCGTCGGGCTTGCAGTCGGCTTCAATCGCCGCGCGCACCTCGTCGAGCTTGCCGTCGAGTTCAGCGTCGGCGATGACCAGCGACATCGTGTCGATGCCCGAGGGCAGGTGTTCGAAGTTGACGCCGTGACGTTCCAGCGCGCCCAGCAGGCGATAGCCGAACCCGACCTCGCTGTTCATCAGGCTCTTGGCGATGCTGATGACGGTGAAGTCCTTGCGGCCGGCGATGCCGGTGATGGTCCCGGCGTGGGCGACCGGGGCCGCGTCCTGCACGATCATCGTGCCCGGATCGTCCGGGGCGTTGGTGTTGCGGATGTTGACGGGGATGCCGGCCTGCCGCACGGGGAAGATCGCCTCATCGTGCAACACGCTCGCGCCCATGTACGCCAACTCGCGCAGCTCCGCGTAGGTAACCACGTCGATCGGCTTGGGCGAGTCGACAATCCGGGGGTCGGCCATGAGCAGGCCCGACACGTCGGTCCAGTTCTCGTAGACCTCCGCCGCCGCGCCGCGCGCCACGATCGACCCGGTGATGTCGCTGCCGCCGCGGCTGAAGGTCTTGATCGTGCCGTCGGGCAACGACCCATAAAACCCCGGCACCACCGCGCGCTCGACCTTGACCAGCCGCGCGCTCATCGCCTGTTGCGTCGTCGCCGCATCGAACCGGCCGTTCACGCCGAAATGCACGACCTGCGCCGCGTCGACGAACTCGTAACCGAGCAACTCGGCCATCACCAGCCCGTTGAGGTACTCCCCACGGCTGGCGGCGTAGTCGGCGGTCGCCCCGGCTTCGATCTGCTTGCGGACTTCCTCGAGCTGCGGCATCAGATCCAGCGACAGACCCAGTTCCTTGACGATCTGCCCGTACCTTGCCGCGATCAGGTCGAACGTCTGGTCGAACGCGACGCGCTGTTGGGCCGAGGCGTGGCAAAGATACAGAAGATCGGTAATCTTCTGATCGTCTTTGCTCCGCTTGCCCGGGGCTGAGGGGACGACGTACCGACGCTCGGGGTCGGCATGGATGATGTCCGCGGCCTTGCGGAACTGATCCGCGCTGGCCAGGGAACTGCCGCCGAATTTGCAGACCTTGATGCCCATAAGGCGGGGCATGATAACGCATTGCCCGCGGGGCCACCATCGACTTCCAGCCGATCCCAAATTCAGGGTTGACCCACCCCCCTGATCCGGCCTAGGGTGCGACAAGTCGGGTCATCACCTGTAATGTGACCGAGAGACGAACGTACGTCCGAAGCTGATCACTGAATCGGGAAGCCGAGCGAGAGCGATTCTGACGACTGACCTCAAACACATTCACTGAGAATCTCGGAAGGAGAGATTGAGATGCGCAAGCTATTCCTGCGCTCGCGGAGCGCTAGTGTCCTGTCCCCCGTGTGCCTGTTCGCCATGTTCACCGCGGCGATGCTCATGGCCTCGGTCCAACCCACCCATGCGGACGTCAACTGGGTCGCCCCCAACGACGGGGCCTACAGCGACGCCAACAACTGGGACACCGGCGTGGCGCCGGGCGCCGGCGATGTCGTCGGGTTTCAACTGGACGGCATCATCGCCAATCCGCTGAGCGTTTCCTTCGATCCCAACGCCAACACGCAGGCGGCGGGATTGAACGTCGACACCACCGCCCTCACCAGCGCCCCGCGCACGCTCAACTTTCAACTCAACGACGGCCAGTTCGATCTGGCTGGCGACGCCAACGTCGGCATCGACGGCACACAGCGCGTTTACCTGATCCTGCGCCAAGGCAAACTTCAGGCATCCAAGGTCGACCTCGGCGTCAACGATGGGGCCGACGGATGGCTTCAGGTCGACAACAGTTATGCCGCACTGGAAACCTCGAGCACCGTCACCGTCGGCCGCGCCGGCCGGGGCACCATCTACTTCGATCCTTCATCCGAAACATCACACCTCAACACCTCCGGCGCCGTCTCCCATGGCCTGCGCGTCGGCGAGGAATCCACCGGCGATGGCCTGGTGCGCGTGGAAGACACGACCGTCGACGTCACCCACTCCAGCTACTTCGGCGTCGACGGCCGCGGCAGCCTGATCATCCTGGACGGCGGCACCCTCAACAACTACCGCGGTTACCTCGGGCAAAATGTCGGCGGTTACGGTTCATCGCAAATCATCGGCAGCAATAGCCTCTGGGACCTGGGCGGTCGCCTGATCGTCGGCGATGCCGGCACCGGCACACTGAACATCACCGACGGCGGCAAGATCAAGGTCTTCGATGCCGGCCTGAGCGACGAACCGAACATGCACGCCGCGGTGCAAGCCGGATCGCAGGCCGACATCGACATGGACAACGGGCAATTGTCCGTGGAAGGCGACATGCGTCTCGGCATCGCCGGCGATGCGGACATGGACGTTCTCAACGGCTCGCAAGTCGATGTCGCCGCGCTCATCCTCGGTGATGCTTCCAGCGGCAGCGGCACACTGACGGTCGATGGGCCGAACACCACCTTTGAAGCCGACGGCCCGGTCCTCGTCGGCAACCACGGTGAAGGGCAATTGTATCTGAACCATGACGCCAACTTCAGCGGCGGCCACTCGTTCGACAGCCGCGGCCTCGCGATCGGCTGGGAAAACGACGGCGACGGCGAGGTGACCATTCGAAACGGCGCCACTTATGACGCGGACAACAGCGTCTTCGTCGGCGCAAGCGGGCGCGGTCGAATGGACATCGAAAGCGGCGGCCAACTTGGCGGAGACAACGGGATCCTCGGCGCCAACGACGGCTCATTCGGCCATGTCGATGTCGCCGACGCCAACACCAGTTGGACCCTCGAAAGCACGATGACCATCGGTGATGGCGGCACCGGGATCCTGCGCGTGTTCTACGGCGCTGAAGTCAGCGCCGCTCAGACGGCCCTGGGTGAACAGACCACCGGTCACGGTGTCATCGCAGTCAATGGTGACGACGCCCGGTTCGACGCGGGCAACGGGTTCGACATCGGCATCAGCGGCGCCGGTGAAGTCGAAGTGGTTAACGGTGGCGAATTACAGGCCAATCACACGGAACTGGGCACCTTCTCCGGCGGGTCCGGCAGCCTCCTCGTTGACGGTGATGATTCGATCTTTCACAGCAGTTCGACGCTGACCGTCGGCGGCCTGGGCGAAGGGTCGGTCGCCATCCAGAACGGCGGTTACGTTTACGCAGCCCGCGTCTACCTCGGCGAGCGAGCCGGCTCGACCGGGACGCTCACGCTGAATGACTTCGGCTCGGTGCTCGATGCCCGTGAGTTGCATGTCGGCGGCGAAGAAATCGGACCCGGCGGGACCGGCACGCTCAACGTGCATAGCGGCACGCTCGTCGACGTGGATGAAACGCTGACCGTTTACACCGACGGCACGGTCAACCTCTTCGGCGGGCGCATCAATGCCGACGAACTGATGTTCGACGGCTCAACATTCAACTTCAACTTCGGCCGACTCGCCCTCGGCGGTGACGAAACACTCAGCAACACCAAGTACAACAAGCTCTTTCCCGCCGGCATCCGCGAAGGCCAGCACCTGAGCATCGAGAACCGCGCGATTCTCGAGACGTATGTCTCGCTCGAGGGCGGACGGTTGAGCGTCGGCGAACTGGTCAACCCGTTTCTGCTCGACTTCCGGCGAGGCACGCTCGACTTCACCGGCGACCAGGGCCTGACCGTCGGGTTCACCGGGCCGCTGGGCGAGACGCTCGAACTCGGCGGTTACAGCCAATACGGCGAACCGCGCGGCCCGCAACACGTCAATGTCGTCGATGGCGATCCGGATACCACCAATACCGCCGCCATCGCCCACGAGGGCCTGGTCATCATCAACCCCGGCTCGTCGTTCGGCGGCGAGATGATTATGAACGAAGGCGAGATCCAGTTGCGCGGGCCCGAGTCGCGCCTCAACGGCGACACCATCGAAGGCGACGGCGGCGAAGTGCACAACGGCGGCCTCGTCGTCGGCGCCGGCCGCATCAGCGCCACCGTGCACAACGACGCCGGCGGCGAGATCCGGTTGGCGTACATGCCCACCGTGTCGCCCGAGCCGATCTACCTGGAGAGCACCGGCAGCCTGTCCGACCCCAACACCCCGCCTGAGGCCCGCATGGTCTTCACCGCGCACGGCAACACCAACGCCGGCCAGATCAACGTCGGCTCGCACAACACGTTCGACGTGCTCCACGACCTGGCCAACGAGTCGGGCGGCACGATCAGTCTCGGCTACGGCAGCGCGATGAGCGTGACCGACGGCCTGACCAATCGCGGCGGCGTGACGATCACGGGTGATGCCGCGGTCTATGGCGACATCGACAACGCCCCGAACGCCGGCCGCCTGAGCGTTGACAACAGCAGCGTCGGCGCGTTTTACGGCAACGTCGACAACGAAGGCCGCGTCGTCGTCACCGACGGGTCGCACGCAATCTTCCACGGCAACGTCACCGGCTCCGGCGACTACGAAGGCACAGGCACGGTCGAGTTCGCCAGCAACTTCAGCCCCGGCTCCAGTCCCGGCGACGTCAGCTTCGGCGGCGACGTTGAACTGCCCGGCACGTTGATCATGGAGATCGCCGGCCTGCTGCAAGGCGTCGATTACGACCACCTCGACATCGCCGGCAACTTCGACCTGGCCGGCACGCTCGACGTGCAACTGCTCGATGGCTTCGACCCGGACGTCGGCGATACGTACAACCTGTTCGACTTCGGATCGATCTCGGGGCTGTTCAGTTCACTCGACCTGCCCACGCTGACCGAGGGCCGCTGGGATACGTCGGGCCTGATGGCCGATGGCACGATCAGCGTCATCCCCGAGCCGGCGAGCGTGGCGTTGATGATGCTGGGCGGCGTGACGCTGCTGCGCCGGCGCCGGCGTGATTGAGTTTACCCGGTCTCGGGCCAGTCGCGGCCGCTCGAGCCGTGGCGCGTGATGCGACCATCGATGATGTACAGCGCATCGTCGGCCATGCTGACGGCATGGTCGGCGATGCGCTCCAGCCGACGCGACACATTCAACAGATGGATGCCGATCACTTCATCTTTCACGTCGGTGCCGAGGCCCTGTTCGACCAACTCATAAGTTCGCCGGTGCATGGTGTCGACCTGGTCATCCATGCGGCGTACTTCCCGGGCCATGGAAGCGTCGCGCCGTTCGATGGCGTTGAGCACCTGGTCGACCATCCGCTGCGTGGCGACCGCCATGGCCGGCAGGTGGTGCAGTTGTTCGCGCGTCGCACCGGCCTGGTTGAGGTAGCGTGCCTGCTCGGCCAGGCTCACCGACTGGTCGCCGATGCGCTCGAGTTCGGCGATGATCTTGATCGTGCCCACGATCAGCCGCAGGTCCCCCGCCACCGGCTGCTCCAGCGTCAAACAGTGCAGGCAGTCTTCTTCGAGGTCGATTTCGAGTTGATCGATGCGGGCGTCGCCCTGTTCCAGTTCGGCGGCAACGTTCGGGTCCAGCGACTCCAGGGCCTCGATGGCCGCACGCAATGCCCGGCGAACGCTATCCCCCAACTGCGGAAATGCCTTCTTGAGTCGTTCGATCTGTTGCGTCAGATGTTCGGCCATCGCGTTCCGATGAAATGTTAAGATTGTTAATATTTACTATACGGCTCATCCTTCGCTTTTACAAGAGGTTGCGCGGCATGTTGCCGTCGGCCGCCCCTGTGAAACGAGCACCGGCGCCAATGACGTCGATGCTCGATCCGATCGGAATGAAATGTGACAGCGCGCGGCTTAGAACGTCGCCTGCATCCGCAGGCCGCCGATGAATACCGTGTCGTCGTCCGCGCCATCCGCCGGGGCGACGACCCACTGCACGTCCGGCGTGATCGCAATCGTCTCGGTCACCTGCAAGCGATAAAAAGCTTCGATCAGTTGCTCCGAATCGTCGGCCCCGGCCGGGCGACCCCAGGCATAGCCCACCGCGACCAGGTCGTCAGCCTTGCCCAGCGGACCTTCGAAGCCCACGCCCGCGGAGAAGAACGCCTCGAAGTCGGCAACCTCCTCGTCCGCCGCGCCGTACCGGCCGAACACCACCAGTCCGTCAGCCAGCAGTTCCTGGTCGATGCTGATCGCCAGACCTGACCCTTCGGCGTCTTCGTCGGTGCGGGTCGTCCAGCCCATCAGGCGAAATGTTCCTTCGCGTCCGCCCAGCGCGTCGGTCGTGAACCCGACTTCGCCGGCGTAGAACAGTTCATCCCCGTCGATGGTGTTGAAGCCCGACTCGTCAGCGACCGCCTTGGCGTCGCCGAAGCCACCGGAAAGATACAGGCCGTCGACGATGGTCCATGTGGCGTTGACACCCAGGCCGTTGTCGGGGAATGCAATCGACGGGTTGTTGACCAGGGGCGTGGCGAGGAACTGTGCGGTTTCATCGTTGGCGATTCGACTGGCATCGAAGAAGGCCGACTGATCGATCTTGCCAAGCGTGACGACCAGGCGTTCTTCGAGCAGGCGGTGCGCCCACCACAGTTCGGTCACGGCAATGTCGGTGTTGTCCTGGTCGTCGTTGACGCCGAAGGCCGTGCCGACGTT
>CAYYPN010000044.1:0-13109 GCA_964473545.1 uncultured Planctomycetaceae bacterium | reverse complement strand
ACGAGCCGTGGGGCTACACGCCGCTGGAGTGCATCGCCCGCGGCGTGCCGGCGATTACCAGCGACCTGTCCGGGTTCGGCGCCTATCTGACCGCGCACATGCCCGACCACGAAGACCGCGGCATCCACGTCGCGCCGCGCCGCTTCGCCGGGTTCGAGGAGACGGCCAATCGCCTGACCGACTGGATGTTCCAGTTCGTGCAACTGGGTCGACGTGAGCGGGTGACCCTGCGCAACAGGGTGGAAGCTGCCGCCGCCCACTTCGACTGGGGCAACCTCGGCCAACACTATCACGACGCCCACGCCAAGGCGCTGGACGCCGTTTAGCGGGCGATCGTCGCGTCGACCTTCGCTGCGCTTCGATCGACCGCTGAACTATAATTTCCACCATGAAGTACGCGATCATCATCCCGGACGGCGCGGCGGACCTGCCGTTGGAGGTTTTGGACGGCCGGACCCCGTTCGAGGCCGCACGCAAGCCGCGCATCGACGCCCTGGCCAGGACCGGCCGGATCGGCACGGTGGCCACGACCCCCGAACACTGGGCCGCGGGCAGCGATGTCTGTTCCATGTCGCTGCTGGGTTACGATCCGGCGAAGTATCACCCGGGCCGCGCCCCGCTCGAAGCCGCGGCCATGGGTATCGAAACCGAACTCAACGACTGGATCTTCCGATGCAACCTCGTGACCGTCCGCGAAGGGCTCATGAGCGATCACTCGGCCGGACACATCCCCTCGGCCGAGTCGCAACGCCTGCTCGAAGACTTCGTCACGCACATCGACGAGCTTGGCCTGGCCGGGGGACTGACCTTCTATCCGGGCGTGAGCTATCGCAACCTGATGGTCGATCGCTCGGGGCGGGAATACGAGGAGTTGAACACGGTGCCGCCGCACGACATCCCCGGCGAGCCGATGAAAAAGCACGTCCCGCGCGGCGGGGCCAACGCCAGGCTCCTCCAGTCGCTCATTGAAGCATCCGGCAGGCTCTTCGCCGACCACGAGGTCAACCGCACCCGGGCCGAACTCAACGAATCGCCCGCCACGCACATCTGGCTCTGGGGCCCGGGCAAGCGGCCGAACCTCCCGCCTTTCGAAAGGCTCTACGGTCTGCGCGGGGCGATGATCACCGCCGTCGACCTGCTCGCGGGCATCGCCGCGCTGATCGGGTGGGATCGGCTCGACGTGCCGGGCATCACCGGCTACCACGACACCGACTACGCCGCCAAGGGTCGCTATGCATGCAGCGCGCTGGAGGTCTACGACATCGTGTGCGTGCACGTCGAGGCCCCGGACGAAGCCAGCCACCAGGCCGACGCCCAGACCAAGGTCGCCAGCATCGAGGCCATCGACGAGCACATCGTCGGCCCGGTCGCCGAGAAACTGCAAAGCTTCGACGAAGGCTGGCGGCTGCTGTACCTGCCGGACCACTACACGCGGGTGGACAATCGCAAGCACGACGCCGCGCCGCCGCCGTTCCTCATGGCCGGCACCAAGGTCCCCCCCCTCCGCGAGCAACCGCTGACCGAGACCAACGCCAAAGCCTCGGGCCTGCACATCGACTACGGCCACGAGTTGATGGAATACTTCCTCCGCAGCGGGTTGTGATCCGGTAACATGATCGGGTCGGCATTTCAACGGGAGCGACCGGACATGCCCGATCAGATCACCTGCGGCGAATGTGGCAAAACGTATGCGTGGAAAGCGGGACTGGCCGGGCGCAAGGTCAAGTGCCGATGCGGCCATGTCATGACCATGCCGGAAATGGACGAGCCGGACCCGCTCGAGATCGAAACGCCCGAGCCGCCGGCGATGCAGACCTGCCCGCAGTGCAACGCATCGCTCGGGGCCAAGGCGGTGCTGTGCACGCAATGCGGCTACGACCTGCGCAGCGGCACCAAGACCACCATCCGCAAGGACAGCAAGCTTGACGACGAGGAGCTGCGCCGACGCGACCAGGAAGCCATGCAGCGTCAGCACCTGCTCAAGGAACGTCTCGTCCCGCTGGGCCTGATCGGCGCGGCGATCGTCACGTTCGGCGGGGTCATCGCGGCGTATGGCGGGGTGGAGGCGCTGGCTACGACGTGGCTGGGGCTGGGCATGAACGTGGCCGTCGGCGTCGGGCTCATGCTCGTGGCCTGCTTCCTCACCGCGAAGATGCTCGGCGTCAGCTTCGGGCCCCTCGGCTCGGCCGTGCTCAAACTCGCGGCGATCTACCTGTTCCCCGACGCGGTTGACCTGGGCGTGTACGCGGTCACCGACCTGTCGTTTATCGGCTGGATCACGTCGATCGTGCTGTACTTTGTCTTGCTCAGTTGGCTGTTCGATTTGGACTTCGGCGAGACGATGATCTGTGCCGTGGTCATTTTCATGGTGCAGATGGTGGCCGGGTTTGTCGTGACCATGATCGTCATTCCATAACGACGCCTCGTATGGCCGGCGCACCCCTTACGCTCAGATGTGGTCCGCCTTGTGCTTCATGCCGTGGACCTTCATGGGCAGGCCGAACAGGTCGATGAACCCGCGGGCGGCGGTGATGTCGTAGCCGTCCATGGCGAAGCTGGCCAGTTCCGGGTCGTACAGCGAGTGGGGGCTGATCGCTTCGACCGCCATGATCCGGCCCTTGTACAGCTTGAGCTTGACGTGGCCGGTGACGACCTGGTTGGCCTGGTCGATCGCGGCCTGCATGGCCAGACGCTGCGGGTGGAACCACATGCCGTAGTAGGTCAGCTCGGCGTAACGATCGGCCTGGCTGCGCAGCCAGTGGTACGTCTCGCGCTCGAGCGTCAACTGGCTCAGCGCCTTGTGCGCTTCGTAGAGGATGCTGCCGCCGGGCGTCTCGTACACGCCGCGGCTCTTCATCCCGACCAGCCGGTTCTCGACCAGCAACGTCTGCCCCACCGCGTGACGCCCGCCGATCTCGTTCAGCGTCTCGATCACCTCGTGCGGCGGAAGCTTCTGCCCGGCGACGGCGACGGGGTTGCCGTGCTCGAACTCGATCTGCACGTACTCCGGCTCGTCGGGCGCGTCTTCGACCGGCACGCTCATGACCAGGCAGTTGCGCCAGTTCGGCTCGCAGGCCGGGTCTTCGATCTCCGCGCCTTCGTGGCTGATGTGCCAGAGGTTGCGGTCGCGCGAGTAAATCTTCTCGGCAGTCTGGGCGATGGGAATGTTGTGCTGCCTGGCGTACGCGATGGCGGTCTCGCGACTGGTCAGGCCGTCCTCGATGAACTGCGGGTCCTTCCACGGCGCAATGAGCATGAGCCCGGGGTCCAGCGCCATGGCGGTCAGCTCAAAACGAACCTGGTCGTTGCCCTTGGCGGTGGCGCCGTGGCCGACGGCATCGGCGCCGGTGTCATGGGCGACGAGCACCTGGTGCCGGGCGATCAGGGGCCGGGCCACGGACGTGCCGAGCAGGTAGTCGTCTTCGTAGATCGCGCGAGCCCGGAGCATGGCGAAGCAGTAGTCGCGGGCGAACTCCTCGCGCAGGTCCTTGACGACGACCTCGTCGGCGCCGGACTGGTAAGCCTTTTCCTCGATGCCGCTCAGCTCATCGCCCTGGCCGAGTTCCGCGGCGAAGGCGACGAGCTTGACGCCGGGGTAGCGGTTTTTGAGCCAGGGGAGGATGACGGACGTATCCAGCCCGCCGGAGTAAGCGAGCACGATTTTGGTCGGTTGCCGATCGGTCATGGTGCACCTGCGTCACGCGAGTGTGGGTGAAAACCGATTATTATAACGAGCCAGGCCGCGGTCCGAGACGTGATCGCCGACGCCACCCGCTGCCGCGAGGCGACGGGGCCAACATGACGTGCCCGGCGAACACGAGCCGTTGGTCATTATCGGCCCACGTGAGGCGGTCGGTCGGTTGGTCGAGGAGCGTCGCGCCGTTCCCCGTTCCCGGTTAAAGGCAGCGGCGGGCTGGTCAGGCAACCGGGAACTCAACCGGCCTCGCGGTTGAACCGATACAACCGTCAGAGACGCGATTAACCGACGGGGTATGTGATGCGCATCGAGCAGGAAGACAGGCGACTGGATCGTCGGCTGCAACTGGATCGGCCGGTCAAGGTCCGCGATCCGCGGGGCGGCAAGTACATGCCGGGCCACACGCTCAACGTCTCGCCGGGCGGGCTGCTCATCGCGCTCCGCGGCGGGGCGCACCTACCCGCGGGCACGCCGATTGAAGTGGCGATCGATTGGACCGGCTCGACGCCGCTGGTGCGCCAGAGCGTGATGGTCCCGGCCACGATCGTTCGCCGCGCCGGCGTCAACGGCGCCGACACCTACCTCGCCCTGCGCTTCGCCAACCGCCAATCCATGGCGCTGGCCGCGTAGCGGCACTTGTCCTCGACCCTATTCCCTCGGCCCCTCCCGAATCATCATCGCCACGCGCAGGACCTCGGCGACGCTCCAGGCCTGCGCCATGCAGCCGCGCGGCGTGTGCGGGGGATCGGCATCGAAAATCTCGTGCAACTGACCCAGACCCTCGCCCTGCAGACGATCAAGCAGGGGCTGCACGAATTGTGCAGCTTCGCGCTTGCTCTTGGCGCTGAACTTGTGCGCCCGCAACCATCCCTCCACGAACGGTCCGAGCAACCACGCCCACACCGTGCCCTGGTGATACGCCTGGTCGCGCTCGAACATCGTCCCCACGTAATGCGCGTGGTAGTTCGGATCATCCGGCGGCAACGTCCGCAACCCCATCGGCGTCAGCAACCGATCCCGCACCGCCTGCAACATCTTCTTCTGCTTGCTCACCGCCAGCGGCGAGCGGGGCAATGACGCGGCCAGCACCTGGTTCGGCCGCAGCGATCGATCCTCGCCTTCGGGCGTGACGTGGTCGAGGCAGTAACCCAGCTCATCATCCCAGAACACGCGGGCAAACGATCGCTTGACCCGGCTGGCCAGTTGGTTGCAGCGCTGTGCCGCGTCGCCTTCGAGCAGCTCGGCGCAACCGGCGACGGCGTTGTACCACAGGGCGTTGATTTCGACGGCCTTGCCGTGGCGGGGGGTGAAGACCACCCCGTCCCGGGCCGCGTCCATCCACGTCAACTGCGTCCCGGCGTCACCGGCGATAATCAGCCCGTCGCCATCCATCGCGATACCGAAGTCGGTCCCTTGCGCGTACGCATCGACGACCTGCATGCAGGCCTTGGCGAGCAGGTCATCCCACGCCGGTCGATCGCCGCTGGCGTTGACGTACGCCATCGCGGCATGGACAAACCACAGCGACGCATCGACGGTGTTGTAGTGCGGGTCGCCGCCGTAGTCGTCGAAGCGATTGGGCACGAGCCCACGCCGGATGTGCCGGGCGAACGTCGCCAGGGTCTGCTTGGCCTCATCGAAGCGGTCGGTCGCCAGCAGGCAACCGGGCAGGGCGATCATGGTGTCGCGACCCCAATCGCTGAACCACGGGTAGCCGGCCATGATCGTCGTCGACGGCTGGGCATCGACGGTGCGATCGACGACGAAGTCGTCGGCGGCGATCGTCGCGGCCACCAACGCCGGGTCGTCGCCGACCGACGCCGTGATCCGGGCCCGGTGCTTGCGTCGGCCGCTGCTGTCGGCCAGGTCGTGCCAGTCGATCGGCTCCAGGCCGAACGCCAGCGTCAACGGCGCGTAATGCTGCGGGTCGAACGTGTGTTCGTACCGGCCCGGCGTGAACAGCGACTCCACGCAATCCTGCTGTCGCTCGGCGTCGAGCCGATAGTGGAAGTTAAACCACCAGTCTTCGTCTTCGACAAAGCGACCGCGATCGGCGGCGATGTGGAAGTTCGGCACGCCGGGCCCGATGAACGTGAGCATCGTGCCCCGCCGATCGGCAAGGATCGGTTGCCGTTCGTAGGCGCGGTTGAGCGAGTGAAAGTCGCGCATCGCCAGGAACGGCTGCACCGAGAGCGTCAACCGATCCGGCGCCGGCTCGCCCGGTTGCGGATCGAAGCTCACGTCGTACCGCAGCACGGCAAGCTGACGCTTCCAGACCAGTTGCAGCGTCTTGACCAGGCCGATCGACCCGATGCGGTAGTACCAGCGGATCTCGTGGTCTTTCTCGAAGCGTACCAGGTGTCGCCAGCCGTGGGGGTGGAACATGCCGCCACCGCCATCGGTGAATTCGTGGGTATCGAGTTGGCGTTGCTGGCCGTCGAAGCGGATGGTTTCGGCGACGCAGTTGAGGGTGTTGATGCGTTCGACGGGAGGATGGGCGGCGGCGACGAGCAGGCCGTGGTATCGACGGGTGTTGCATCCGATGGGCGAGCCCATGGCGAACGCGCCGGTGCCGTTGGTCAGCAGCCACTCGTCGTTGAGTGGCGGGGGGGTGCCGGGTCGCAGGTCCACGCGATACGTCGGGATGGCGGTCGGTCCGTCGGTCATGGTCTACTTCAGCTCCGCGGGATCGTCTTCGTCGGTCAGGCGGGCCAGGTAACGTTCGAGCAGCAGTTGTCCGCCGATGTGGTCGGGACCCTGGGATGCGCGGCGCAGCGCCGCGTCGGGCGTCGGGGCGTCGGGGTCCAGTTCGGCCAGCTTGTCCAGATAGTCGACCACACAACCGACCATTGTCGCATGACTCCAGGTCAAAGGCGAGACGCTCAACGGCGCGTTGGTCTGCGGATGCACCTGCTCGGCCAGGCAGCCCGACGGCAGCTTGTGGTTGACGACCCATCGGAAGATCGGCAACGCCTCGCGCAGCTCGTCGAGATTGCGGGCCCGGGCGATGTGCCAGTCGGCCAGCCAGAGCGTGCAGATGTGCCAGGGATTGCCCGGCACGTCGCGGGTGTTGTCGGTCACGCGATGGTAGTGGTCTTCTTCATAGCGAGCGGCCCCGCCGACGGTGGTCTTGACCCACAACCGTTTTTCAACGGCCTGCATGGTCGCCTCGACGCGCGGGTCGTGCACGTCGAGCAGGCGGAACTTGTAGATGCCGAACAACGCGCTGTCGATCGTGTCGTCACGATACATCTCGACGTCGTCGCCGCTCCAGCCGTTGGCGTGGGTCGGGTCGTGTCCGCCGGCGGCGTGCTCGATGAGCCGGCCGATCCGCCCGGTGTCCAACGGCTCGATGCGGCGGAGGAATCGTCCCTGCTTGTCGCACCACATGTGTTTGCAGAATGCCTCTTGCATCTCCTGCGCGGCGGTGCGGTAGCGCCGGCTTCGCGAGCGGTCACCGAAGCAGACGGCGAAGTTCGCCGCCGCCGTCAGCCCCGCGTAGACCGACGCCACCGTGAACGCATGGATCCCCCAGCGCTCTTCCCACAGGTCATAGCTGGGCAGCGGCAGCTTCGTCGCCGGGTCGCGGAAGCGGACCATGAACTCCGCCGCGGGCTCGACCAGTCGCATCCAGAGCGGGCGCACGAACTCGATGTCGCGGTAGCGGTAAAAGTGTTGCCAGATCGCCCACAACACCAGCGCCGTCTCGTCTTCCTGGATGGGCAACTGGCTGCGCCCGGCGACGACCCAGGGGTGCCAGCTCGACGCGGGGCTGCCGTCGGGGTTGTACTTGTGCAGGAAGTAGCCGGACGCGCTGATGATCTGGGCGCAGATCCGGTAGAACCGGCGCGTGACTTGGGGATAGCCGGCGGCGTCGAGGCTGGCGGCGACCAGCGCCCCGTCGCGCGGCCACATGTAGCTGTACGTGTCCCGGGAAAACTGCAGGATGTCCGAATCGTTGGCGGCGATGATCGCGCCGTTGTTGTCGATCTGCGTCCGCAGGATCAGCAGCGACCGCCGATACAGATCGACCACGTCGTCATCCAGTCCGTCGAAATCCACGTCATTCGCCCAGCTCCACAGCCGCCAGTAGGCGCTGGTTCGGTCGATCACGCCCTGCGGGCCTTCGCGGTGGAGGAAGCGGTGCAACTCCACCAGGTCGGCGTGGCTCTGCCCGACGCCGAGGACCAGGTACACCGTCGCGTCGGCGGCATCGCTGCCGCCGGGGCCGAGGTTGACTTGAATGCCGATCGTCGAGTCGACCGCGCCCTGGGCGATGGCGTTGCCGCCGAGCTTGCCGTCCTCGGCATCGCGCCAGGTTCCCTCGGCCCCGCCGAAGCCGGAGTTGCCGGTGGCGTACTCATCGAGGCGAAGCTCGCCTTCCTTGTGGAACCCGACCATGAAGTAGCGGTTTTCGCGATAGTGCACGACCATCCGCAGTTTCGGGTCGTAGTAGGCGGTGTCGCCGACCTTGGTGCCGAGGATGTGAAAGTCGTTGTGGTGGTAAAGGTTGACCACGCGGGTCGCATCGTGCTCGTTGGTGACGGTGATGCGTCGAACGAGGAGGTTGCGGTGAAAGTCCACGACATCGTGGCATTGCATCCGCAGCGCCATGTCGTCGTGGCGAAGGTTGACGTCGGTGGTCAGCGTGTCGGTCTGGTAGCCCAGGTCGATCTGCCAGTGGTCGCTGGTCCAGACGCAGCGCTGGTGGCGGCGGTCCTTGGCGCGGGTGCGGGGGAGGTCGGCATACACGCCGAAGCGGAACGGCACGCTGCCGGAATGATTCTCGCTGCCGACGTGCGGGAAGTAGACATCGCGGATCTGGTAGTGCTGGTCGTAGCAGACCAGCATCTGGCCGTTGCCGACGGGGATGTCACGGGGCATATCGCATCCTTCTGGTGCGCATCACGTGCGGCGAGCATGGTAACGCAATTGGCCGACGCGTTGTGTGTCGGCACCGCCGTTGACACTCTCTAGGAGCGGGCCTAATCTACCGGTCCCCGATCGGTTGCGGCCACAGGTGGGAGTTGGCCTGTTTTCGCGGCGATCGACAGCGGCCGTTGCGCCTGCTGAGGCAGTGCTGTCATGACCACGAACGGTCAACCCAACCCCTGGCGCTACCTCGGCTTGGGCACGGAACTGGCCGGCACCGTCGGCGGGATGTGCCTTCTGGGCTATGGCCTGGACCGCTGGCAGGGCACCGCGCCGTGGGGGCTGGTTGGCGGGGCGATCTTCGGGATCGTCGTCGGGATGTATCAGATAATCCGAAAGGCCCTGCTGTTCAGCCGGCAGGACGAGCGAAAACGTAACCGCAGTCAATCATGACCGCCCACACGCCCAGGCAATCCGATTTCCCCCTTCTGCCCGCCCTGGCGGCCGTCGGCACCGTCGCCGCCGCCTGTGGGGTACTGGTCTGGGTGGGCCTGCAACTGCTCGGACAGACCGAGCCTCAGGTCACGCATGCGGTCATCGCCGTGACCCTTGTCGTGGGTCTGACCACCATGCTCAGCCTCGTGCCCATCCGCCACCTCGCCCCGGCTACGCTGCGGGGGGTGGGGACATGGCATTTCGTCGGCATGGTCATACGGATGGCCCTTTGCGCAGCCGCGGCGATCATCATGATTCGCCTGGCCCAATGGCCCGCCATGGCGACGTTGGCGACGTTGCTGCTGGTCTACGTGCCCACGGCCCTGACCGACGCGATCGTGGTCGGACGCTTCGCCCGACCGATGAAGGCTCAGATCACCGGGCTCGTCCCCGTCGCCAACGGAGACTCCGGCGCATGACTTATCCTGACGTGACCAGCCTCGCCGCCGCCAGCCCCATCGCGCACGTCGTCGACAAGCCGTTCGTCGGTTGGTGGGTCAGCAATGCCACGGTCATGCTCATCCTGGCCTCGATCCTCACGATCTGGGTGATGGTGACCGCGGCCAAACGGATCGCCACCGGCAATACCGGCCGAAGCGTCGACGACTTCCGCGCCCAGGGCATGCTGGCCAACTTTGTCGAGGCCATTTGCCTGTATCTCCGCGACGGCATCTTCCGCCCCATGCTCGGCGAGGAAACCGACCGGTTCACGCCAATACTCTGGACGTTCTTCTGGTTCATTCTTTTCTGCAACCTGCTGGGACTCGTGCCCCTGCTCGACATCACCGCGATGTTGGGAATCAACCACGGCCACGGCGTCGGCGGGACCGCGACCCAGAGCATCTGGGTTACCGGCGCGCTGGCGCTGGTCGCGTTCCTGTTCTACACCGGCGTGGCCCTGAAACGCGATGCGATCGGGTACTTCAAGCACCTGACCGTCGGGGCGCCGTGGTACATGTGGCCGATCATCGTACCGGTTGAAATCCTCGGCACGTTCATCAAACCCTTCGCCCTGGCGCTGCGACTGTTCGCCAACATGACCGGCGGACACGTGCTGCTGGCGGCGTTGTTCGGGTTTGTCGGCTCGCTCGCCGCGGGGTTGGGAACGGTCGGCCTGGGCGTGGGCGTTTTTCCGCTCCTCGGAGCCGTCGCCATCTACATGCTCGAAATTCTCGTCGCATTCATTCAGGCGTTCATCTTCGCGTTCCTGACCGGCCTGTTCCTCGCCCTGCTGGTCGCGCATGAAGACCATGAGCACGGCGAATCGCATGGGCTGCAGGAAGAAACGCCCCATACGCTCGAAGAATTCGCACACACCGATCCCCACGTAAAGATTGAGCCTCAGAAGTAACCGACCTTTTTACCCACATGAATCCCCACCACGGTATTCACACAAGCAGGAGTCCTCTGATGAAGCGTTTGACGATGGTTCTGATGATCGCGGCGGCCGCCGCGGCCACGGTCTTCTTCGCCACCCCCGCCATGGCCCAGGGCGATCACGGCGCCGCCGGCGCCGCCGTCGAGGCCCCCGCAGCCGGCGCGACCCTCGGCCATGGCCTGGCCGCCATTGGCGCCGGTCTGGTCATCATCGGCGGTGGTTTGAGCATCGGTCGAATCGGCAGCGCGGCCGTCGAGTCCATCGCCCGTCAGCCCGAGGCCAGCGGCACCATCTTCCAGAACATGATTATTTCCGCCGCGTTGGTCGAAGGCGCCACGCTGTTCGCCGTGGTCGTGACGATGCTCGCAGCGCTCAAATAACCGCCCAACGAGGCCAAGCCATGATCCATGCGTATCGCATCATGCTGGCTCTGGGCGTTGGCGCGCTGTCGCCGACGCTGGCGCTGGCCGCGGATGAAGGCGGCGGTGAGCCCAGCCTCTTCGCCGGCACCTGGCTGCAGTCGCTGGCCGCGATTGTCGCGTTCGCGATCGTGCTCCTGATCCTCCGCAAGTATGCCTGGGGTCCGATTCTCCAGGGCCTGCAGGATCGTGAGAACCAGATCAAGAACCAGATCGGTGAAGCCGAGAAGGCCAACGCCCAGGCCAAACAGACGCTCAGCGAGTACGAGCGGAAGCTGGCCGAGGCCCACGCCGAAAGTCGCAAGCTCCTCGATCAGACGCGGGCCGATGCCGAGCAACTGCGGGCCAGGCACAAGGCCGAGGCCGAGGCCGAGTTGAATCAGCTTCGCCAGCGGGCGAACCAGGACATCGACCGGGCCAAGCAACAGGCGTTGTCCGATCTTTACGCCCACTCGGCCGAACTGGCCACCGCGGTCGCGACGAAGATTCTCCAGCGCCAGCTCACCCCCGATGACACCCAGCGTCTGGTCGACGAAAGCCTCAGGGAAATCGAACAGATGAAAGCCGGTTGACCCCCGGATTGGCCAAGCCGGACCTGAGTCTTCGAAGGTCCGGGTTCTTCGCAGGCCGCTCATGCACGAAACCACCGCCGACAATCCGGTTCAGACCGCCAACGCCGTGGCCCAGGTGTACGCCCGCAGTGCGTTCGACCTCGCGTCCGAAGCCGACGGTGATATGGTCAACACGCTCGCCGACGAGTTGGGTCAGATCGTCGCGCTCATGCGTGAGGACGACGACCTGCATCGGCTCATGACCAACCCCGCGATCAACGCTGACCGCCGCGGCCCGAGCATCGAGGCGATCTTCAAGGGACAGGTCAGCGATCTGACCTATCGCTTGCTGCAGGTGCTTAATCGCAAACAGCGACTGGATCACCTTCCGGGGGTGGCGGCGGCGTACGACCAGATCCTCAAGGCCGAGCGTGGCGAAGTGGATGTGGACGTGTATGCCGCGACGACATTGGATGCCCAACAGATCGATCGCATCGGCCAGCGCATCGGCCAGATCATCGGCCGCAAGGCCCTGGTGCGGCCGCACGTCGAGGAGTCGATGATCGGCGGACTGAAACTCCGCGTCGGCGACCAGCTCATCGACGCTTCAGTCGCCACGCAACTGCGCAAGCTCAAGCAGAACATGCTCGAAAGCGGCCGCGAGGCCGTGCGTTCGGCAAGCGGTACATTGCTGGAGGATGATTAACCACCAAGACGCCAGGGATCGCCAGGTGGGATCAAAAGCCAGTTGGCGATCCTTGCCCAAAGTTGAATCCTCCTCTTCCCTCTTGGCGCTCTTGGCGACTTGGCGGTCAGGAACGAGATAACCATGAAGATCAAGACCGACGAAATCACCAGTGTCATCCGCAACGAGATCGCCAACTTCGGCGCGACCCTCGAGGTCAGCGAGGTCGGCAAGGTGCTCGAGGTCGGCGACGGCATCGCCCGCGTGTCGGGCCTGAGCAAGTGCATGGCCGCGGAACTGCTCGAGTTCGAAACCGAGGACGGCGACACCGTCATGGGCCAGGCCATGAACCTCGAAGCCGACACCGTCGGCGCGGTGATCTTTGGCGACTACCTGCGGATCACCGAAGGGGCGACCGTCCGCACGACCGGCCGCTTGCTCGAGGTACCGGTCGGCGATGCGATGCTCGGCCGGGTGGTCAACCCGCTGGGTGAACCGATCGACGGGCGCGGGCCGATCCAGACCGATGAGTTCCGCAAGGTCGACATCATCGCCCCCGGCATCGCCGGCCGGCAGCCGGTCAAGGAGCCCCTGCAGACGGGCATCAAGGCCATCGACTCGATGATCCCGATCGGCCGCGGCCAGCGCGAGCTGATCATCGGCGACCGCAAGACCGGCAAGACCGCCATCGCCATCGACACGATCATCAACCAGCGCCAGACCCACGAAACCAATTCCGGCGGCGCGCCGGTCTACTGCATCTATGTCGCCATCGGCCAGAAGGAGTCGACCGTGGCCGGCGTGGTCGAGACGCTGCGTGAGCACAACGCGATGGATTACACCATCGTGGTCAACGCCGCGGCTTCGGACCCGGCGCCGCTGCAGTACATCGCCCCTTACGCCGGCTGCTCAATGGGCGAGTACTTCATGTGGCAGGGCAAGCACGTGCTGTGCATCTACGACGACCTCTCGAAGCAGGCCACGGCGTATCGCCAGCTATCCCTGCTGCTCC
>CAYYPN010000043.1:0-13214 GCA_964473545.1 uncultured Planctomycetaceae bacterium | reverse complement strand
CAGGCCAACTCGCTGCTGGAACAGATCGCCACGCTCAACGACAAGATCGCCGTCACCGAAGGCGGAGCCGGCGGGGCCAACGCCATGCGCGACCAGCGCGACCAGCTCATCGGCGAGCTGTCGGAATTGATCGACATCTCCACGGTCGAGCAATCGACCGGCTCGACCGATGTGTTCCTGCACGGCGTGCCGCTGGTCTCGGCCGGCACCAGCCATGGCATCGAGGTCGACTTCTCGACCAGCACCGGCGGCGAGGAGTTGGACATCAAGCTGCGCGTCGCGGAAAACGGCGCGTTCCTTCGGGCCGACAGCGGCAAGATCGGCGCGCTGATCGATGCCCGCGAACAGCACATGGTCCCCGCCCTCGAGGCGATGGACAACTTCGCCAGCGCCTTGATCGAACAGGTCAACCGCATCCACGCCCAGGGCCAGGGCAGCAGCCTCCACGACAGCCTCACCGGTGCCGTGCAGGTCGACGATTCGACGCTGGCCCTGACCAACAGTGACGCGGGGATCGAGATCGTGCCCGGCCACGGCAGCTTCCAACTCCACGTCACCCAGAAATCCACCGGCACGCGGACCACCAGCCAGATCGACGTCGATCTCGACGGCATCGGCGGGTCGGACATGAGCCTGGACGACCTGGCCGCGGCGATCGACACGGTCGCCAACGTCAGCGCCTCGGTCACCGTCGACGGCCGGTTGAAGATCACCGCCGACAGCGCCGACTTCCAGTTCAGCTTCTCCGAGGACACGTCCGGGGCGCTGACTTCGCTGGGCGTGAACACGTTCTTCGCCGGTCACGATGCGACCGACATCGCCATCAACGACATGGTGATCGATGACCCGAACTTCGTCGCCACCCGCACGGACCACACGCCCGGCGGCAACGATGGGGCGCTGGCCATCGCGGCGCTGCGCGACACCGCGATCGAGGAGTTGGGCGGGCTGAGCATCGGCCAGACGTGGGCCCGCCACATCGAGGACTACGCCGTCCGCACCAGCCAGGCCAGGCAGAACGTCGAGTCCACCCAAACCGTCGTCGAGTCGCTCAGCGCCCAGCGTGACGCGGTCAGCGGCGTCAGCACCGACGAAGAAGCGATCAACCTGCTGGCTTTCCAGCGGGCGTATCAGGGCTCGGCCCGATTCCTCAACGTCGTGGATGAACTGATCGAAACCCTGCTCGCCATGGTGTAACGGACTGAATCGAATTGATATGAGTACGATCCCCAGCAATCTCGCTCGCGTCAGCTCGTCGCACTCGACGAACCTGATGCTCAATCAACTGCGTCAGACCAACGCGCAGTTGCTGCGGGTGCAGGAGCAGATCTCCAGCGGCCTGCGGGTCAGTCGTCCCAGCGATGACGCCGCCGCCGCCGGGTCGATCAACGTGCTCGATCGCCTGCTGGCCAAGTACGAGCAGCAGCAGGGCAATCTCTCCCAGGCCCAGGGTCTGATCGACACCACCGACCAGTCGCTCAGCGACGTCACCGACATCCTGCTCGAAGCGCAGAACATCGCTTCCAGCCAGGTGGGCATCGGCTCGACCGCCGACACCCGCGCCCAGCAAGCCCAGGTCATCGCCTCGCAGATCAGCGCGTTGCTCAGCCTGGCCAACCGCGACCGCGGGGGCATCCACCTGTTCGGCGGCGACAAGAGCAACGTCCGGCCGTTCATCGAACAGTTCGGCGGCGTCCGCTACGTCGGCGGCACCGAAGACATGCAGGCCGACCTCGGGTTGCTGACCGATCTGAGCGTGAACACCAACGGCGACGACGCCTTCGGCGCGCTCAGCCAGCGCATGATCAGCAGCATCGACCTCGACCCCGACGCCACCACCGCGACCCGCCTCGACCACGTCAACGGCGCACGCGGCAAGGGTGTCAACCTCGGCTCGATCAACATCGACATCGACGGCACCGACGTGCAGGTCGACCTGGCCACCGCCGACACGCTCGGCGACGTGGTCACCCGCGTCAACAACGCCATCAACTCGGTCGATCCGACCGCCGGCTCGCTGGCCATCGCCCCCGACGGGTTCGACCTCACCGCCGGCGCCGGGCATGCGATCACCATCAGCGACATCGGCAGCGGTGTCGTCGCCGCGGACCTGGGAATCAACGTCAGTGCTGCGGCGGGAACAACTCCGGGGGCGGATATCGATCCGCGGCTGACGGAGTTGACGACAACCGCCAGCCTGGGTGTGCCGATCGACCTGGCCAGCGGACTCAAGGTCACCAACGGCTCGGTCACCCAGGTCATCAGCTTCACCGGCACCACGACTGTTCAGGACATGATCAACCGCGTCGAGTCGGCTGACATCGGCGTGCGGATGCAGATCAACGACGCCGGCACCGGGTTGACGCTGGTCAACGAGGTCAGCGGCACGACGTTGAGCATCGGTGAAAACAGCGGCGGCACGACCGCGACGGACCTGGGCCTGCGCTCGTTCGACACCACGACCACCTTGAGCGAGTTGAACTTCGGCAAGGGGGTCGAAACCGTCAGCGGCGCCGACCTGCGGATTCACACGCACGACGGCACGGACATCGACGTGGACCTGTCGGGCGCGGCAACGGTGGCGGACGTGATCGCCGCCGTCCAGGCCGCCGCCACCGGCGCGGGGCTGGCCGTCCCGGCCGACTTTGACATCGACCTGGCCGCCGACGGCAACGGGCTGGTGCTCACCGACAACACCGCCGGCGGCGACAACCTCTCGGTCAGTGCCCTGAACGGGTCGAATGCGGCTGAACACCTGGGCGTGCTCGGCGACTACGGCGCGGTCGGCGCCGCGACCGGGTCCGATGTCGCCCAGATCCGCACCGAGAGCGTGTTCACGCACCTGAAGATGCTTTACGACGGCCTGACGACGAACAACGAGGGGTTGATCACCGAGGCCGGTTCGTTACTGAATGAGGATATATCGTCCGTGGCCTCGGCCCGAGCGCAGGTGGGCGTTCGCGGCCGGCACGTCAACCAGCAATCGCAGCGCATGGAACAGCAGACCCTCGAAGCCGAGAGCATGCTGGGCAACCTGCGCGACGCGAACCTGGAGGAACTGGCCACGCAACTGGTTCGTTTACAGCAACAACTACAAGGCAGTTACCTGGCGGGTAACCAGGTGTTATCGATGAGTCTGTTGGACTTCTTGCAATGATGTGTGTCATTGCCGCCGGTGCGGGTCTCGAAGGCCAGCTCGCATCGACGTGGACAGGATGTCAAGCCCCCGTCGGAGTACGGGGGGCGATCCAGGAAGGATTGGCCGCTAGCAAAAAGGGAGTGTTGCCATGATCGTCAACACGTCCAGGTTCGGTTCGGTAGAAGTCGACGACCAGCGGGTCATTGACTTTCCGAAGGGTTTGCTCGGTTTTCCGAAGCAGCAGCGTTACGTGCTGATTCAGCCGGGCGATGACAGTTACTTCTACTGGCTGCAGTCGGTCGATTCGCCGGACCTGGCGTTCGTCGTGACCGACCCGTCGCTGTTCGTGCAGGGCTACGAAGTCCCGCTCAAGGGCGAGCAGATGGAAGAACTGGGCATCGCCAGCGTCGAAGAGGCGCAGGTGTTTGTCATCGTGAACAAGCGCGGCAACGTGCTCACGGGCAATCTGCAGGGTCCGCTGGTCGTGCATACGGCCCGGTGCACCGGCGAGCAGATCGTCCTGAGCGATCGCCGCTTCAACACCCGCGTGCCGTTGCTCGAGCTCGGCGGGGTGCAACAGGCCGCCAGTGCCTGAACGGCTTCTTCTCATGGTCCACACGGAACACAGTCAGGAACGTGGTGATCCAAGGATGGAATTCAGCCACCACAACCTGTTGACGGCCCCGTTCGAACCCGAGGTTCGAGCGGCGGCTACGATCCAGCGGTCGTCCCGGCGGCACGACGTGTGCCTGCCGGACGCAGTGCAAGGCCCAAGGAAGGAGCCGAACCATGCTGGTCCTGTCTCGTCAGCGCGACGAAACCATCATGATCGGCGACGAAATCGAAATTACCGTCGTCGACATTCGCGGGGACAAAGTGCGACTGGGCATCACCGCCCCGTCGAGCATCCCCGTCCATCGCAAGGAAGTTTACGAAGCCATCAAACGGGAGAATCGGCAGGCCACGCAGGTCGATCCGAACGACCTGGCTCAGGCCGACGAAAAACTGAGGCGATCGTCCCGGGGATCGGCGCCCCGCGGCGACAACGCCCAGAACACATAGATCCGCCCCACGGGGCAACCCTGTCCGGCCGGAGTGGATCCGCAGTTTCTCCCGGCCTCGTCCCTTGCTTTCTCAATGCCTTAGCCACAATCAAGGAGGATTGCCATGGCTAGGATCAACACCAACGTTTCCTCGTTAATCGCTCAGCACAACCTGCAACGCTCCAACAGCGACCTCGAAGTCGCCATGCAGCGGCTGAGCACCGGTCTGAAGATCAATCGCGGCGCCGACGGACCGGCCGACCTCATCGTCTCCGAACGTCTGCGGAGCGAGATCGAGGGCATCGGCCAGGCCATCGACAACGCCGAACGCGCCACCAACGTCGTCGCCACCGCCGAGGCGGCATTGGCGGAGGTGGCCAACCTCTTGACCGGCATCAAGAGCCTGGTGGTCGAAGCGGCCAACAGCGGGGGCCTCAGCGACGAAGAGATCGAAGCCAACCAGCTCGAGATCGACGACGCGGTGGCCTCGATCAACCGGATCGCCGCCACGACCAGCTTCGCCGGGCTCAAGCTGCTCAACGGGTCGCTGGACTATGTCACGTCCGGCGTGCCGACCTCGGCGATCAGCGACGTGCACCTCAACGGCGCTCACTTCGGGACCAACTCGTCCCTGCCGGTCAGCGTCGAGGTCATCAACAGCGCCGAAAAGGGCGACCTGTTCCTTTCGACCAACGCGTCGACGATCCCCGAGTCGGTGACCATGGAAATCGCCGGCAACGAAGGCGTCGAGGTGTTCCAGTTCGTCTCCGGCACGAACCTCAGCGCCATCGAGTTCGCCATCAACCGGGTTTCGGACTCGACGGGCGTGGTGGCCCAGCTCACCAGCGGCGCCGGCGGCGCCGGCACCAGCGCCATGCAGTTCCAGACCGCCGATTACGGGTCGGACCAGTTCGTCTCCGTGAAGAAGCTGCCCGGCACCAGCGGCGGCAGCTTCCTGACGACTTATAAGACCCTGGGCGCCCCCGGCAGCGCCGCGGCACGCGACACCGGCGTCGATGTCACGGCCCTGATCAACGGCAACCTCGCCCTTGGCGACGGCACCACCGTCAGCCTCAACAGCTCCGCGCTGGATGTGGAACTGAAACTGACCGAAGACTTTGCCACCCGCACCATCAGTAAGTCCTTCACCGTCACCGGCGGGGGGGCGACTTACCAGTTGGGCCCGGTGGTCGAGACGACCCAGCAGATCAGTTTCGGCATCCAGTCGGTCGCGGCCGGCCACCTCGGGGACTCGATGGACGGGTTCCTCTCGTCGATCGTGTCCGGCGGTGATAACTCGCTGGTCGCGGGCAAGTCCCGTGAAGCGGGCAAGATCATCGAGAAGGCGGTCACGCAGTTGTCCGTGCTCCGCGGCAACCTCGGGGCGTTTGAACGGAACACGCTGCAGACGAACATCCGTTCGCTGGAGATCGCCCTGGAGAACGTCACCGCCAGCGAATCGCAGATTCGTGACGCCGACTTCGCCAAGGAAACCAGCGCCCTGACCCGGGCGCAGTTGCTGACGAACGTGGGCACGACGGTGCTGGCCACGGCCAACAACAACTCCGGCAGCGTGTTGCAGTTGCTGCAGTAACCGGCGTCGCCCGCCGAGTGTGGGGAGCCGACGGGCTTTTTCAGTACGACGCTCGACGCCGATGATTACCGGACCGAGTCGCAGAAGCGGCTCGGTCTTTTTTTATTGCGCAGACAAAGTCGTCCGACATACCAACCGATGTTGGAATTACCGGCGATCGATTGGGCCTGCATTTCGTGTGCAGGGCGAAATTGATCAACGGCCGGGCGCGACTGGGGTCGGGTCCATTTGGCAAGTAGGTGTTCCGATAACGGGCGCGAAAATTTTGTGCCCTGTTCAAAGGTCGCCTTAACTGCCGAATCAGGACAACCGATACCTCATAGCGATGTCCCGATCCGTCGTCAGTCGACGCGGGACGAGACGGAAGCGATTAAGCGAAGCCCCGGATGGTCCGGCCGCTTCGAGAAACTCAGCACGCTGCACGGGTCCAGGCCCGGCAACGGCGTGAGCGACCGAATGAACTTTGTAAACGGATTTAGGCTGATCGACACCTCGCTACGTACGGCGATTCCGGCCGACAGCCAACCAGGTGTTCAGGGAGGACACTTCCATGAGTAGGATCAACACCAACGTCTCGTCGATGCTGTCCCAGCGCATCCTCGGACAGCAGAACCAGGTGCTCGAGAAGTCACTCGAGCGACTGGGCACCGGCTTGCGAATCAACCGCGGCGCCGACGACCCCGCGGGCCTGATCGCAAGTGAAAGCCTGCGTGCCGAAAAGGCGTCGATCACCGCCGCCATCGGTAACGCCGAACGCGCCGACCAGGTCGTCAACGTCGCGGAAGGCGGGTTGACCGAAATCTCCAACCTGCTCATTGAACTCGAGTCGCTGGTCGACACCACGGCCAACGACACGGGCCTGAGCGTCGAGGAAAAGGAAGCGAATCAGCTTCAGATCGACTCGATCCTTCAGTCGATCGACCGGATCGCCAACTCGACCAGCTTCGAGGGCATCAAGCTGCTCAACGGCGCGTTTGACTACACCGTCAGCGGCGCCAACACCGACACGCACTACGACCAGATCAAGGTCAATGCGGCCAAGGTCCCGACCAGCGGCAGCATCAGGGTCGGCGTGACCACGATCACCAGCGCCCAGACCGCCGTGGCGACCATCTCCGGTGCCGGCGGCGACCTGAGCATGGCCACGACCGGCACCCAGAAGACCGCGACCATCGAGATCGCCGGCAACAAGGGCACCCAGGAATTCACGCTGGTGTCGGGGACGAGCCTGGCCTCCGCCGCCGCCGCGATGAACAACTTCAAGGACGTGACCGGCGTCTCCGCCGTCGCCAGTACCGACAACCACCTGTACATGAACTCCACCGAGTTCGGCGAGGACCAGTTCGTCAGCGTCAAGGTGGTGGACGGCAACAACGTCCTGGGCATCGGCACCGATGGTGGCGCCGAAGCCGCCGCCGCCGAGGGAAGCCTCCTCAAGGACGAGGGCCGCGACGTCGTCGCCACGGTCAACGGCACCCTGGCCACCGCCAAGGGCCTGAACGTCAAAGTATCCACGGCCAACCTCGACCTCGAGCTGGACCTGGACAATACCAACATGAACTCCACCGGTGATACCGACGCGTTCGACATCACCGGCGGCGGCGCCAAGTTCCAGATCTCGCCGAAGCTCGACCTTTCCGGTTCGGTTTCGCTTGGTCTGCCTTCGCTGACCGCGGCGAACCTGGGCAACAACACCGATGGCACGCTCAGCCTGCTCAGGTCGGGCGGGTCCAGCAACGTGGTCAACGGCGATCTGTCCGCCGCTCAGACCATCGTTCGTGCCGCCATCAAGGACGTCTCGACCCTGCGTGGTCGCCTGGGCGCTTTCCAGAAGAACACGATCGGCGCGAGCATCCGCTCGCTCGGCGTGGCCCTGGAAAACACCAGCGCCGCCGAAAGCCAGATCCGCGATACCGACTTCGCCGCCGAAACGGCGAGCCTCACCCGGTCGCAGATTCTGGTCTCCGCCGCGACCAACGTGTTGGCCCTGGCCAACCAGCAGCCGCAGAATGTGCTCCAGCTCCTCGGCTAAGCCGACGCACGAGCACGACATCTTTCCCCCTGATGTCCTGAACACCTGAACGGTGGTCCCCGCCTGGGGACCACCGTCTTTTCATGCGCCCCAAACAGCCCGCACTTAAAACACCACCAGCAGGACCGGCAGGCACAACACCATGAACGCCGCCGTGTTCACCAGCCAGAGGATCGACGCGAGGCGGGCATCGAGGTGGAATAAGTTGCTCACGATCACGCAGGCGATCGCCGACGGCATGCACGAGCTGATCAGCAGCACGTCCCGAGCCAGGGGCGTCACGCCCAGCCCCACGATCGGCAGCAACCCGAGGATGGCGAACACCATCGCCGGCATCGCCACGAATTTCACCCCCGCGGCCAATCCGTGTGCCCCCAGGTGCGCACGCCAGTCACTTAATCGCAGCCTCAGCCCGATCCCGAGATAGGACGTGAACGCACCGACAAAACACCCGATATCGATCGCATGCGTCTGATCCACCCACTCGGGCACCCCCGGGGTGGTCATCGAAAGCACCGCGCCCGCCACCGCCGCATACAGCGGCATCGATCGCACATCGAAAAACGACCCGGCGATCACCTTCGGCAGCGGCGGCAACTGTTCGCCCGTCGGCACGGCCTGACCCTCCTGCCGCGCACGCAACTCGTAGTACCGGGCGACGGGATAGAAAAGGATCACCATGAATATCTGCATGCTGGTCACGTAGGCGATCGCGTAACCCATCGCCTGCTCGCCGGGCTCGAGGATCGAGTAGCACAGGTACGCCCCCAGCGTAAAGCCCTGGTTGCTCAGCGCCGTCGCCAGCACGAGCGGGCCGGCCTGCCGCGGGGCGAGGCGCATCCACCGCGCTCCCAGCGCCACCAGCCCCCACGCCATGATCATCGTCAGCGGCTGAATCCCCATCACCACCGCCAACTCCACGTTCACCGGTATCCGCCAGAACGACACCAGCGACACGCTCGACCAGATCCAGATCACCGTATGTAGATGGATCGGGCGGCTGACCCGCTCGTCGACCAGACGCCGCTGGCGCGCCACATACCCGACGACCAGCGCCAGGGCGCTGACCGCCGCAAATCCCACAAACCGCAAGCCTGCCTCGTTCACCGCCGCTCTCGCGTTCAATGCCAAAGGCGGTAGAGTATACGAACGCCGCCGCCGGTGGCGAATGGCCCGCGGGCATGCTCCGTTAACAAGAGGTAACAGCCGGGGCCCGACCTTCGGGACTGGCGCAGCCCCTCCACCAGTGTCGGTGAAATGATGGTCGGTTTCGGGCTGCTCATGGGCGTCAATTGACAGGACAAATCAAAGACCCCGGGAACGGATTGCAGCCAGGTCAGGCGGGTCATACCATGGCACAATGCAGCCACACGCCATTGGCCGCGATGTCGGGCAAAAGACACGTGGAACGAGTTTGTGGGTCTTGTTGGTTGGGCTGTTCGCCCTTGCGCTGTTCGTGCGAATGGTTGCCCCCAGCGATCTGTACGACAACGAACAACCCAAGACCATTGCCTACACCGTGGACGTGCTCGTCAACGGGCGCTGGATTCTGCCCCACGACATGCTCGGTGGCCCGCCGCACAAGCCTCCTTTATACAACTGGCTGGCCGCGCCGATCGTCGGGGCGTTCGATCTCTACCGCGAATGGGCGTTTAAGCTGCCTTCGATCATTTCGGCCGCCGTGACGATGGGACTGACCGTCGGCATCGGCGCGTGGCTGGTCCGTCGGCGCGGCGATCGGGTCGCCGCGGAGGACAGGCTGACGCTGGCCGGTTTGTCACCGGTGGCGCTGGGCGCGGTTGCCGCGGCGATGTGGCTGGCCAGTCACACCGGCATGAAGATGCTCTATCTGGCCCGACCCGATCCGTTGCTGATCGCGTTCATGATGGTGGCCTGGTGGGCGGCGACGGCATCGCTGTTGAGTGATCGGCCGCGGTTTTGGGTCAATCTGCTCTGCTGGTTGAGCGTGACCGGGGCCGCGATGTGCAAGGGCCCGCCGGCCTTGATCGTACCGATCTACATCGTCCTGGGCGGCAAGCTCCTGGCCGGTCAATGGTCCGCGATGTGGCGGACCGGCATCGGCTGGGGCCTGCCGCTGGCCATCGCGCTGGTCGGGACCTGGCTCGGCGCAGCGTACTGGGTTGACGCCCGCATCGTGGTGGAAGAACTGATCGGCGACCAGGCGGTCGGCAAGATCACGCGCCGCGGACCGATCCGTATCGTGACAGAGTTCTACAAGTCGCCGGGTTACCTGATCGTGCGGTTTGTGCCGTGGTCGCTGGTGGCGATCCTCACACTGGTCCACATCCCGCCGCGGCGGTGGTTCGCTCATCCGCTTGGACCGGCCATTCTCTGGACGCTGGTGATCGTGGGGTTCTTCATGATCCCCGCGGACAAGCGCGGCGACTACCTTGCCCCGGCGACGCCCGCCGTGGGACTCCTCGCCGCGTACTGGCTCCTTGTGGTCGGGGCGAAGTATCGCATGGGAGTGCGATCGGCTTTTGTCGGGGTCTTGGTCGTGCTGCTGGGGCTGACGATCTATCACGGGTGGTTCAGCAATGCGGCGCAGACCGGATACGGCCGAAACGTCAAACACTTCGTCGCCGACGTCCGTGAACTGACCGGCGGCGAGCCGATCGCCTTTTACAAGGTCGGCTACAATCCCCTGCAACCGCTGCTCGGCGCGAACCAGACGGAACCGCCGCCCGAAGAAACAACGTGGTCCATCATGCCGCTCGGCCAGGCAGCACAGGCCGGCGGGCGGATTGTACTGACCAGCGAGCCGCTGCCGGGAATCGAACATGTCCCGTCGGGTCGACTGGCGTTGGTACGGCGGGACACGGATTGATAGACCTTGATTCGCGCATGGACTCGCCAGGTCGAGCTTCCCGGGTCATTCCGCAGGAAAGTCCCGGCGTCTGACGAGACTTTGGCAGCGAGAGGATTGGCGGCCGCATGCATCGCAACATTGACGTTCTGCTTGAAGCCTGCCCGGCCAGTGCCAACACGTGGCAGCAGGACCGGGCGGGTGCCCGTCTCGAACGCGCCGTCAGTTGGGCCGATCGATGAAGTGGGCGAGCAGTTCGGCGCGGCTGCAGACGTCGAAGTGGCGGTAGATGGTTTGCAGGTGGGTGTGGATGGTGTGCTGGGAGCGGTGGAGCTTGTGGGCCATCTGGTGCTCGCTGTCACCCTGGAGGGCCAGCTCGAGCACTTCACGCTGGCGGGGGGACAGGCGCATGTCGGGTGTCGCCCGGCTCTCGGTGGCCAGGGTCTTCTCCGCCAGCGGTCCGAGACACCGCAACAGGGCGCCGGCGTCCTGCAATTGCATCCCGGTCAGCGGTTGCTCACCCTCGGCCGGGCACAGACCGGCGTGGAGAATGTAACCCGGCCTGGGCATCCAGAAGCAGGCGATGTCATCGGCCAGGCCCGCCGGCTGGAAGACCCGCTGGTAGAGGTTGGTGTCCTGCCAGGGGGTCGGCCGCACGAATTCCGAGGCCTGCAGCAGGGTCGCGGCGCCCTGGCGGTCACCCAGGTGCTGCTCCAGCCGATCGGCGGTTTCGGTGCCGCGCGGAGCGTTGAAAAACCCTTTCAACGCCGCCTCGTCCAGCGGCCGCAGACAGTCATACTGATACCGCACGCGCTCGGCAGGGCGATCCTGCTCGGCGCTGCTCCGCCATAACGAGATATGGGCCAGGGCAAACTGCGGGGCGATCTGGCCGCTGCCGCGCAGCAGGATCCGGGCCCGTTTGGCTGGGGTATCCTCAGCCAAAGCGGTCGTCAGCAACTCCATGACCGACGAAGACCCCAGAACTTGCTGCTGCAACGATTCCATGTGGCGATACAGGTTTGCGCCAAGGCGAAGACCGCATGGCTGGGTAGGGGGGAGGACCTTCTAAAATCGACGCGAATGATAGACATTGCCACACGGTGACACAAGTTAAGCTCAAACCCCCATTTACGGGAGCAAATCCCCGATGCTTTCACCTGTTCTGCCGATGTTGGCGCGTGCTATATCGGGTCGATGGAGTAAATGCAACAAACAAACGCATCCGCCTTGCGGCGACAACCCGACTTTCGACTCCCGTCCTCAGCGACGACCCGACCCCGACCCCACCCGAGGACGGGAGTCGTCTTTTCCCCCCGGAAGGGTCGACCTGCGATTTACACATCTCCGCCGCCGCCGTACCTTTTGCGTATGGGCCAGACGTTGCCGTACAAGATCGCCGTGTTGTGTTACCTGTTCGATGAGCAGGGCCGCATCCTCCTCCTTCACCGCCGCAAGGACCCCAACGCCGGGCTTTATTCCCCGATCGGGGGCAAGCTCGAGATGGACCGCGGGGAGAGTCCCGCCGCCTGTGCGCTCCGCGAAATCTGGGAGGAAGCCGAGCTTGAACTCGACTACTGCGATATCCACCTGACCGGCCTGGTCAGCGAGACCGCCTTCCTCGGCCAGACCCACTGGCTCATCTTCATCTACGAGGTCATGCACCCGGTCACCGTCACCCGCACCGAGTTCGACGAAGGCACCCTCGAATGGCACGACTTCGACACCGTCGAACATCACCTGACCATCCCCGAAACCGACCGCCGCATCATCTACCCCCTCTTTCGCCAATACCGTGGCCGGTTCTTCCACGTCCACATCGAATGCGAAAACAACCAATACCACTGGCGCCTCGAATACCCCAGGCCGGAGAAGGAAGACGGGAGAGTGGATAGAGAGTAGAGAGGAGAAGGTTGATGTGAGAAGGTCTCCTCACGCCGGGCCAAAGCGCAGCGCCGGCCCGGGTTCTGCCTCACCCCCGGCGCGCACGAACCTGACCAAACACTCCGCGCCGGCAGCTTTTCCACCCCGCTTTTTCCCCCGTTATCGCCTGTTTGTTCGGCAAGTCCGCGCGCAACAGCCCAAAAAAGCCCATAACGACCCCCCTGGCGCGCGCCGCGTGGGCCAACCCGGTCTTTAAAATCGCGATAAACGCCTCTCAGTCGAAAACGTCTCCCAGACGCGGGAAAACGCGCCGTAACGACAGGTTGGTTTTCCACCTTTTCCACCTCCATCCCTGACAACCGGCACGCACGCGGCCGGGCTGACCGAAGCGCTGTTGCAACTCGGGCGTGTCGGGCATGCTCAGTCTTAGCGCAGTCGGTGCTGGCGCCGGTAGTCAGACGGGCAGAGGCCCGTGAGCTTGGCAAAAAAGCCGTGCAAGTTCTTGGCGTCGCGGAAGTCGGCGGCTTCGGCCACTTGGGTGATGGACAGATCGGTATCGGTGAGCAGGCGTTGGATGTTCTCGAGTCGAACCCGGTGGATTTCTTGGAGGGGCGTGCGGCCGAGTTTGCTCTTGAATCGACGATGCAGGAGGGATCGGCAGATGGAGACGTGGTTGACGACCTGGTCGACGGTGATGC
>CAYYPN010000042.1:0-13277 GCA_964473545.1 uncultured Planctomycetaceae bacterium | reverse complement strand
TCGACTGGTTGCCGGACAGACGACCGCGCCCGTTCCCGGCAATGATCGATAGACGCTTTGAGGACTAAGGCATGATTCGTGCGATGAAACACACCCCTGCCCCACAGCCTGTTGTCCGACCTAATATCGCCCTCCTGATGGTTGGCGCGTTGCTGGCCGGTGTTCTTCTGATCGCCGATTCACCCGGTTGGGCTGAGCCGCCATCTGAATCAAGCGTTCTCATCAATTTCGACGACCTTGTACCCGGTGATGCGCCCAAGCCTTGGGGGCGGTCATGGGGAGATCCGGGGTTCGACACGCTCGTGGTCAGCAATCTGGCGTCCGTCAGTCGGCAAAACAGCCTGCTGCTGGCTCGCGATGGCGATCCGGCACATTGGGGCGCGGCCATGCCCCTGCCCGAGATCGCCGACCAGTGGATGGGTCTGTCATTCGCCCTGCGCATCGAGGGCAGTGGCGTCGATGCACGCTTTCACTTCGAAGTGCGCGGCGACAAGGCGGATGAGCGAATGTACAGTTTCGGCTTCGGTAACCGCTTCGGCGAACGACTCGCCGTCTTCCGCAATGAAGCCTCGGGCCAATCTCTCAAACTCGGCGAATACAAGCCCGGCCAGTGGTACCTCGTCCAGGCGTGGCTACCGACGGCGCATGGCGAATCCGACGTCGCGGCCGCTCAGTTGTTTGAACGCGGTGAGGACGGCGAAAGTTGGGTGGCCTCGAAAGCCCGTCAGGCGTTGCCCGGCGTCCGACCCGACCGGCGATACGATCGCTTCATGGTCAGCACCCATCCAGGCGAACGGAAATTCCGGCTGTACCTGGACGATATCGCCATCACCTCCACCCGCGACCGTCTGCCCGATGATACCGATGCCCATTAGCAACGCCGGGCCCCCGAACCGAGGTGGTCACGCAGACATCGTCCACCCGCCCGCAACGATTTGAGCCTCCGTTGTGCAGAAGGAGCGACACCGTGAATTACTCGCAGCTCTTCGTGATCGGCTCTGCTTTCATCATGTTGTTTGCAGCCATGCCCGCTCACGCCCAGCTTTCGCTGGATGCACAGGTCCGCAAGGAACTGGACAACAAGATGTTTCTCGGTTGCGTGGTGCTCGCCGGCAGGCCGGGGCAGGTGCTGTGCCTGAACGCTTACGGTGAACAGGACACCGGCCAGCCGATGCAGACCGACAGCATCTTCGACGTCTCGAGCATCACCAAGGCGGCAACCCTGGCGTCGACACTGGCCATCACGCTGACCCATCATCCGGAAATCCAGCTTGATGATCTGATGCGTCAATATCTGCCCGACATGACTGGAGCCGGCAGCGATCAAATCACCATTCGACACACCGTCACCCATCGCTCGGGCTTGGACAACACCAAGTCGCTTCAGGCCCATCACCAGGGCGAGGAGCTTGTCGATAAAATCCTGCGGCGCGATGTGGCCTACCCCGTCGGCAGCCGATACGCCTACTCGTGCCTGGGAATGATTCGAATGAGCGAGATGATCGCCGCCATCAATGCAAAGGAATACGGCGAGTTAGTCCAGGAGCAGTTGTTCGACAAACTGGGCATGGACGATTCGTTCATGGTCCGCGTTCCGCCAGCATTGCGCAAGCGTGCGGTTCGGGCGCGGACCGTGGAACCGGGCGTCGCACCGATGGATGAAAACGCCCGACGCATCGGTCGGGCCGTCGGCAATGCGGGCCTGTTCACCACAGCCGAAGACCTGTCGAAAGTCTGCACTTTGTGGCTGCAGAAGGGCCGGTACGATGGTGAACGCCTGTTCTCCGAGCAGATCGCCGAACAGTTCACCCGTGAAGGCATGATCTGGAAGACGGGCAACGCTTCGCCGGAAATCCCCGACAGCCTTTCCCCTCAGGTCTACCACCATACCGGGTATAACGGCCACACCCTGATGGTGGATCCGGTCAATCGTTACTATGTGATCGTGCTGACCAACTGGCACCACCCCGCCATCAGCGTCGCCAACGCCACCAGCGACCTTGCCCGGACCCGTATTGTTGAAGCGGTGATCCGGGAATACGGCCTGAACCATCCTCCGGCTCAGTGACCATTGCGCTGGTCCACTCACCAGCGGTGGTCCAGAATGCTGGGCATTATCCGCTTTTCATCGGGATTCACGCGACTTTCCGCTGGCAGTGGTTGAGCAGACCGTCCAGCAGGGCGCGATGCTGGATCGAGCCGACATCTTCAGGCATCGGCGTTGTCCCCGAGACCGGCCAACACATCGCGGGCCTTGTTGATGATGTCGTCCGGACCTTCCACCCCCGGAAGTTCGGAGCCATCGTCTTTCCTGCTTCCGGGGATCTTCGCCGCGTCGACGGCCTCGCGCCACTCCTTGCGGGCTTTCGCCAGGTCGGCCTCGTTGTCAGCCATTCGGCTGGCATATTCGGCATCGAATTCGCGGTGCTTTTCCATGTTCTCACGGCCGATCTCCGCGAGCGTCGCTTCATGCACGGCGGCAGCGCGCCGACGCTCGGCCTCCCGCTGCGTCACGCTCGTAGTGGTTGCTTACCATCCTGCTGTTCCCGCAGCCAGCGCTTGTACGTCTTGACACTGACGATGCCCAGGAGATCATTCACGCGATGGCCCAACTGCGAGCCCAACCCAAGCAGTCGCTGGCGGTCCTCCGGCGACAGAATGCCCCGGTTGCCGAGCGCTTTAGCTCGAAGCAGTTCGACTTGGAGTTTGAGGAATCGATCTGAGCGCTTCGGCGGGCCGGCCAAGCCTCGCGGAACATCACCAATACGGCCATCCACCAGTTTGGAACCACCAGTCATTCCTTCAGTCCAGGCCGGCCTTTTGGGTGCGCCGGGTTGGGGTGTATAATCAGTCATGCACCATTTCAGGCCGCGACCTGCCCGCATCCGTTTCAAGGAATGGCGATCATGAATATCAGGCTCAGCATCATCGCGTGGATCGGTTTGACGCTCGGCATGGCCGGCGTGGCCCTGGCCGAGGGCGTCGGGATCAATTTCTATAACCAGAAGACCGACGAGCAGATGCTCAAGCGCAGCGACGTCGCGGGCATCGACGAAGCCAAACAGTCGTTGTGGAATCACCTGACCGTCGAGAACAAGGATCCGCAGGGCCACAACAACAGCGCGACGTTGGAGGCGCTGGCCGACTCGCGCGGGCGGATGCTGCGCGGGATGACGGTCAAGGTCGACGCCGCCGACGGCATGCAGGTCTTCCCCACCGGCGGCGAGTCGTGGGGGTTTGAAGGGCCCAACGCCACGATGCTCAAGGGCCAACTGCATCCCCAGCCGCGCATCACGATCGTCAACGTGCCGTATCGCGAGTATGCGGTCATCTGCTACATCGCCGCCGGCAATAACGGCGGGTTGGGCAGCGTGAGCATCGCCAAGATGGACGGCTCGGCCGGCGAGGTCGACCCGGCCGGCAAGTACTTCTACAAACTCAGTTGGACCAACGGCCAGTTCGAGCAGGCCACCGCCAAGACGCTTGACGAGGCGAAGAAGGGCAAGGCCAACTACGTCATGTTCAAGGGCAACACCGCCCGCGGCATCGTGATCGAATACGACGGCCGGCTCGGCGGCGGCTGGACCGGCGCGGCGGCGATCCAGATCGTCAAGGTCAAGTAGAAAGATCAACCGCCCGCATCGATCTGTTCACGTCGCGGGATCGAGGGTTGGGCGCCGACGGTGAGCGTGGCCAGGGCGCCGGCGACGTTGGCCCGCGCCAAGGCGTCGTTCAGCGGTAAGCCTTCGGCGAGGCTCGTCGCCAGGACGCCGCAGAACGTGTCGCCGGCCGCGGTCGTGTCGACCGGCTGGACGGTTTTGCCCGGCAGGCGGTGGGCGCCCGCGGCATCGACCGCCACGCAACCGGCCTCGCCCAGCGTAATCACGACCGTGGGGGGGCCTTGCTGTTGTAAACGTCGGGCTGCGTCGGCGGCGTCGTGGGCATCGATCGGCCCACCGCCCAGCAGCGCCTCGGCTTCGCTTTCGTTGACCACCAGCACGGTCATGCGAGGATCGACTTTCACCGGCACGCCGCGCGTCGGGGCGTAGTTCATCACGACCGTGTTGCCGTGCCGTTCGGCCAACGCCAGCACGCGCTCGATGGCAGCCGGGGGGATCTCCATCTGCAGAACCACCGCGTCGGCACGGCCGAAGCACGCCGCCGCCGCATCGACGTCGTCAGCGGTCAGCGCATGATTGGCTCCCGGGGCGACCGCGATGCAGTTGTTGCCGTCGTGGTCACCGATCATGATGATCGCCGTGCCGCTGGGTTGGTCGGCACTTCGCTTGAGGTGCGAGACGTCAAGGCCCTCGGCTTTGAAGTTGGCCAGCATCTGCTCGCCCAGGGCGTCGGTTCCGACGCACCCGACGAAGGTGACTTGTGCGCCGGCGCGAGCGGCGGCGACGGCCTGGTTGGCGCCCTTGCCGCCGAACACCTGTCTGAAGCGGCCCTCGGTTACCGTTTCACCCGGCACGGGCAGGTGATCGACCTGTACGATGAAGTCCGCGTTGGAAGAGCCGACGACCAGCACACGAGCCTGCGCCATGGGATTGCCTCCTGGGGCGCATAGCTTACCGGCTTGGGGGCAGATCGTTGTGGTTGAGATCGATTTACGCGGTGGCGGGGTCGATGTGGACGGTGCGTCCGGAGAAGCGGACGGTGCCTTCGGTGAGTGCGAAGAGGCTGTCATCGTTGGCGCGGGCGACCTTGTAGCCGGGCTTGAAGGGGGTGCCGCACTGGCGGATGATGATGGCGCCGGCCTTGGCCTGCTGGCCGCCGTAGAGCTTCACCCCGCGGTGCTGCGGGTTGGAGTCGCGGCCGTTCTTGCTGGAACCTTGTCCCTTTTTGTGTGCCATGACGTAAACCTCTATCCGGGCGGGATTCACCGCCGCATCGCTGGCGATTGGGTCGATCCGGGAAGCGGAGAAGTTTAGCGATCGGCCCGGCGAAAAGCAAGGGTTATCGCATGACCCACTGTTCGCGGACCTGTTCGATGGGCTGGCCGATCAGCTCGGCGGGGGTACCGGGCGTGACGAAGGTCAGGTGCAGGCTCTTGCGGAGTACGGTCATCTCGTCGGTCCTGGGGTTCTGGACGACGGCGGTTTCGCCGCTGATCCCGCCGAAGAACACGTCATAGTGGTCGACGTCACCGGGCAGGGCCGGCCACACCGCGACCGAGTCCCTGGCGTTATCCTCGCCCTGGAGCAGGCGGCCGATCACGTCGACCGGGCTGAGCAGCAGGGGGTTGCGTTGCTCGGCCTTGATGGCGTTGAACACCGCGGGGGGGACCTTGCGTCCGGCGGCGACCATCTGGCCGTTGTCAGCCATGACGGTGATGTCGGGGATGAAAAGCCGATCCTGTCCCGTGCGGTTGGTCACGGTGTAGGGCAGATACCAGTAATATTGGCTTTCGACGAGGATGAGGCGCGGCTTGCCGTAGTCGAACTCGAACTGCCAGGCGTTGGGGACCAGTTGCGGCTCGGGGGCCTCAGCTTCGGCGATGCCGGCGAAGCCGACGAGCGTCACCATGAGGCCAAGGGTCGCGATGGACAGGCGTTGAGCTTGGGATCGGATCACGAGTGGACTCCGGCACTGTGGGTAGGCGATATTGTAATCAGGCCGGTCGCGGGGTCAACGCTGCGAGGAAAACGGGGCATGAAACACCAGTCGCTACAGGCCGAGGATTGGCGTATCCAGCGGGTGCCGGCGTCGGACCGGCGACGGGCGATGGGGCGGCTGATGGGCGGCTCCGGCCAGCTCAACGACACCCAGGCGGCCCGGCTCGACGCGTACATCGAGCAGGTCGGGGTGGACGTGGAGAACCTCTGGGCCGGGTACGATCGGCATGGCCGGATCGGGCCGGTCGCCCTGATCGTGCCTCGGCGCGGCCGCACGGGCATGGTGTTCATCAGTCGCCCGGCCAACGCCGACCAGGTCCAGTCCATGGCCCGCGTCATCGATGCCGCCGCCGAATCGACCTCGACCCAGCGCGTCCGCCTGCTGCAGACCCTGGTCGACCCCGGCGAAGACCTGGAGTTGGACGCGTTTCAAGCGGGGGGGTTCGATCGCCTGGCGTGCCTGCACTACCTGCAACGGGTCATTCCCACCGGCTCGAAGATGCCGGACGTGCCCGACGACGTGGAACTGCGGCCGTACCGGACGGGCGAGCACGACCTGTTCATCCGGGCGCTGGACGCCAGTTACGAGCAAACGCTGGACTGCCCGAGCCTGCGTGGCGTGCGTCAGACCGAAGATGTGCTCGAAGGCCACCGCGCCACCGGCCAGTTCGAACCGGACCTTTGGACATTGCTGCTGATCAACGGCCGACCGCTGGGCACGCTGCTGCTGAACCCGGTTCCCGAACACGGCAGCGTGGAGCTGGTCTACCTGGGCCTGGCGCCGGCGGCGCGCGGGCGCGGGTTGGGCGGGATGTTGCTGCGGCGGGGCTTGGCGCAGTGCGCGTCGCGCAGGGAACGGGTCATGCGTCTGGCGGTGGATGAAGATAACTGCCCGGCGATGGGTTTGTATCGCAACGCCGGGTTCATTCGCGTGGCGCGCAAACAGGCGCTGGTGCGCACGTTAAACGACCACACGCGCCCGCAAGCGAGTTGAAACGACCCGTTATCCACAAACGCGGCGCGCCTTGTTGAATAGTGGGGGAGTAAGAAATTTTCACGCGCTCAAGTGCTGATGCACACCGAGTTAGCTTCACCTGTGGACAACAATCCCGCGCATGACCCATTGAACTTTGGTCCAACATGGTTATCTTGGGCGGTCGAGCTGGTCAGGGAAGATCAGACTCACCGACAAGTCGCCGCGATGTTTTTCGGCAGGGAGTCGTTTGCCGGTCGCGGCCAGGGTCGGCACGTCGGAAGGATCCGCCAGACGGTGCACACGACGCCTCAGCGTGTGCGCCGGCATGGGTGAGCACCACAACACCTTTTGCATGATGCAGGAGTCGATGTGACGACCGCCTCCGTTGAAGATATCCGTGTGCGCTTGAATGAGCGACTGAACGATTCGCTGGGCGAGAGCAAGTATCGCCTGTGGTTTGCCCAGGCCCGTGTCGATTGCGACTGCGACGCCAACCGCGTCAGGGTCACCGCCCCCTCGCGGTTCGTGGCCAACTGGATCGACGACCATTACCGCAGCGACCTCCGCCGCATCGCCGAACAGGAACTCGGCGGGTCCGTGGCGATCGAGATCGATGCCCCGCAAGTCGATCCCTCGCCCCAGCCGACGGTCCGCCCGAGTCAACCCGAGCCTGCCGCGCCCAAGCCAACGCCCGAACCTCGCCGGCCCGACGCCAGGGCCCAACGCCTGCGTTACAGCCTCGACGACTACGTGGTCGGCCCGAGCAATCGCCTGGCCCACACCGCCGCGCTGCAACTGGCCGGCGACGGCGATGCGTTCAACCCGTTGTTCGTGCATGGCGGGTGTGGCGTGGGCAAGACCCACCTGCTCCAGGGCCTGTGCCGGCGCTATGCGGCGCTTCACCCGGACAAGCGCTGGCGTTTCACCACCGCCGAGCAGTTCACCAACGAGTACATCAACGCCGTGCGTTCCAACGCGCTGCCCGCGTTCCGGGCGCAGGTGCGTCGGCTCGATCTGCTGGTGGTCGATGATGTGCACTTTTTCGAAAACAAGAATTCCACGCAGGCCGAGTTCCTGCACACGTTCGACTCGATCGATCTGCACGGGGCGAAGGTCGCCCTGGCCAGCGACAGTCACCCCAAGCACATCCGCCAGTTCAGCGAGGCGCTGGTCAGTCGCTGCATGAGCGGGATGGTGGTCCAGATCGACCCGCCCGATCCGACGACGCGCCGGTTGCTGGTCGAAGCGATCGCGGCGCGGAAGGGTTTGAATCTGCACGAGTCGGTCGTGCCGTTGATCGCCGAGCGTAGCCACGGATCGGTGCGCGAGATTGAAGGGATGCTCACGACGCTCAAGGCGCTGGCCGCTTTGGAAAGCGGTGACCACGCCGAAAGCGCGACCATCGGGCACGTCCTCGTGGACCGCCTGCTGGGCGCATCAGGGACGGTGCGCCCGGCCAGGCCGATTCGATTCGCCAGCATCCTCGACGCCATCTGCGACGAGATGATGGTCGACAAGTCCACCGTGCTCAGCAACGACCGCCATCGGCAAATCGTCCTCGCCCGATCGCTGGTCGTACACCTGGCCCGCGAGTTGACCACGCTCAGCTTCCCGGAAATCGCCCGGCAACTGGCGCGGCCGAACCATTCGACCGTGGTCACTGCCCACCAGCGCATCGCCCGCCAGTTCAAGGCCGACACCACCGTCCGCCTGCCCGGCCGCCCCGGGCCGATGAGCCTGTCCGCCCTGGCTGAAAGCCTGCATCATCGCATCATCCGTGAAGCCGGCGCCTGACCTCAAGCCGGACCCGAGTCCTGAGCGAAGTCGAAGGGCGAACTTCCGGGGGCGCTCGCCACAACCGCGGCGCGCGATTAGAATAACCATCATGTATAGACGCTTGATGTGCGTGGCGATCGCTTGCCTGGGCCTGGCCTTGCCGGTCAGCGCCCGTGCCGACGCAACCGCCGACCAGGCGGTCTGGCTCCTGGAAAAAGCCACCCTCGTCCATCGCAACGGGTTTCACAACGTCCTGCTGCGCGCCCTGCGCCAGATGCGCGACCCGCGTCTGGAACCGCTGTTCAGCGAACTCGTCCAGCGTCACCATCCGGGCCTGCGCATTCACGGCATTCTCGGGATGAGTGAAATCGCCGACCCGCCGGGGCTCGACCTCGCCCTCGTGGCCGACCTCAAGGACCCGGGCACGCAGGCGCAACTGGTCAGCGCCGCGATCGACAGCGAACTGCTCAGCGTCGAAGCCTCGCGCCAACTGCTGCGCTGGCCGGGCCTGCCCGTGTCGGTGCGCGTGCTCGTGGTCGGTCGCCTGATCGGCGACGGCGAAGACGTCGACCCGGCCGTGCTCGACGAGGCGATGTCCGACGACAACCCGGCCCTGCGATCCATGGCCGCGCTGCTCCGCGCCCAGCTCGGCGACGCCCAGGCCATCGACGTCCTCCGCGAACTCGACGACGAACCGCAAACCACGCGCGATCGTGTGCATTCGTTGCTGTTGCAGACCGCCGTGCGGTACGACCTGGACAGCGCCGGGTCGTGGATCATGGACGTGGTCCGCGACAAGCTCGAAGCAGACGGCGTCGGGCAGGCCGACTGGCGCATGAGTCCGGTGGCGTACCAGGCCCTGCGGGCGGCGCTGAGTTTCGACTACGACCAGGCGATCAACCTCTGGATGGCCGCGTTCGACCAGACCGCGATCGCCGCCAGCGGCGAGTCGGAAAAAATCCGCCTGGCCATGCTCGCGCTGGACCTGGCCGACGACCTGGACGCCCGCATTTTCCAGCCGATGCTCGACGACGAGCTGGCGCTGATTCAACAGGTCGGCCGCGTCGGGCAGGCCCTGGCCAACGACCGGCCGGTCGAATCGCCGATCCGCGAGCTGATTGCGCTGAACAACAAGCTGGCCAGTTCGTGGGCCATGCAGTATGCGATCAAGTTGAGCAAGACCGACGCGAAGGCGGCGGCGCCGTTGCTGCTGGCGATCGCCGAGGCCGCGGGCATGGACGAGCCGCGCTTCCGGGCCGAGCGCCTGGAGAACGCCGTCCTCGCCGTCGAACGTCTGCATGAAACCGCGCCGGCGTATCACGACGCCCTGCGGCGCATGATCGCCAACGCCTCGACCTACGCGCAGGAAGCGATGCTCATGGGCCTGATCCGTTCCGACGGCCAGCAGCCCCAGCGCGTGGTCGAAGGCATCGACACCTACCAGAGCCGCGTGGCCGAGGCCATGGCCCTGCTGCTCAAGGCCAAGCATGTCGACCGGCTGAGCCCGGATGAAATCGAGCACCTTTCCCTGATCGTGCGCGGCGGCGTGCGCGAACTTCAGGAACCGCTGCGTATCCAGGCCGCCTGGACCTATCTGCGCTTGACCCGGCAGGACCGCGTGGCCCTGGCGACCGTCCTCGGCGGCGGAAGCCGATTCGAATAATCTGTCGCCCCGCCCGGCCCGCGGCCTTTGCTCACAGGGACCCGATGCATGCAACGTGAAATCTCCTTGTCCTGTCCCGATATCACCCAGGCCGAAATCGACGCGGTCACCGAAGTGATGCGCAGCGATCGGCTGAGCCTCGGCCCGCGCCAGGTCCGCTTCGAGGAGATGGTCGCCGAACGCGCCGGCTGCCGGCAGGGCGTGGCCGTCTCCAGCGGCACCGCCGGGTTGCACCTGGTCCTGCTGGCCCTGGGCGTCGGGCGCGGCGACGAAGTCGTCACCACACCCTTCAGCTTCATCGCCTCGGCCAACTGCATCCTCTACGTCGGCGCCAAGCCCGTCTTCGTCGACATCGACCCCATCACGCTCAACCTCGACCCCCGGAAGGTGGAAGCGGCGATTACGGAAAAGACCAAGGCCATCGTTGCCGTGGAAGTGTTCGGCAACCCCGCCCAGATGGACGAGCTGGCCCGGATCGCCGGCCGCCACGAAATCCCCCTCATCGAAGACTGCTGCGAAGGGCTCGGCGGCGAGCTCCGCGGCCAGCCCGTCGGCTCGTTCGGCCGCGCCGGCGTGTTCGCCTTCTACCCCAACAAGCAGATCACCACCGGCGAAGGTGGCATGATCGTCACTGATGACGATCGGCTCGCCGACGTCTGCCGCTCGTTGCGCAACCAGGGCCGCGCCGTCGCCGAACCCGCCAACCACCACGAAGCCGGCTCGTGGCTCGAACATGAACGCCTGGGCTACAACTATCGGCTCGATGAAATGTCCGCCGCCCTCGGGTGCGCGCAGATGCAGCGTCTCGACGACATCCTCGAACGCCGCCGCGAGGTCGCCTGTCTGTACTTCGACCGCCTCATGGACTACCCCGACATCACGCTGCCCAACGTCATCGAGGAACAGACGTGCAGTTGGTTCGTCTTCGTGGTGCGCTTGAGCAACCAGTTCACCGTCACCGCCCGCAACCGGATCCTCGCCGGCCTGCGCCGCCACGACGTCGGTTGCAGCAACTACTTCCCGCCGATCCACCTGCAACCGTTCTACCGCGAACGGTTCGGCTTCAAACCCGGCGACTACCCCGTCACCGAATCCGTCGCCCAGCGCACCGTCGCCCTGCCGTTCCACAACCGACTCGATCCGACGCAGATCGAACTGGTCTGCCTGACGTTGAAGATCATGCTCGACCGCGAAAAGCTCCTGATCGACAAGGCCGCGTCGATCGCCGAAGACAACGACGACCTGCCGGACCGCAGTCGATGAAGAACCTGCAGGTTTTTTCATCTCCTCCCACCCATCCCGCCTGATACAATACCCCCGCACCCGCCCCGTGGAGAGAGAGACCCATGAAGCGGTTTTATCCAGGCTTTGCGCTGTTGTTGGGGCTGTCGTTGACGGCGGCCCGGACGGCGGGCGCGGTCAATCCCTACGTTGAATTCGGGCCGGCCGACGTGATCGCCATCAGCCAGCCGCTGGTCGAGTTCGAGATGATCGATCCGAACGACGGGCTGAGCGACGGGCCGGACCTCGTGGCTTTTCCGCCGAACAAGATCGCCCTGGCCGACACCGCGGCGCAGAGCGTGCTGCTCGCGGCGCCGGCGTACCTCGAGCCGAGCGGCGAGTTCGATCTGTTCGGCTCGCCCAACCCGGGCAAGTACCTGCAGGAACGCGATGACAACGGCAACGTCGTCCAGTACACCGAGCAGGGCGTCAGCGGCTTCGCCACCCTCGACGTGCTCCAGCCTTACCAGGTGCAGATCCCCTTCAGCGAAGGCGGCGGGTCGTTTACCAGCACGCCCGTCCGCGCGCTGGGCGATCCCGATCTCAACCTCTCGTTCCTCGGGGCCGTCGTCGGCACCAGTGTCTTCGAGGGCAACGCGCTGGTGCTCGATCACCACCAACTGGTCGATCCGGACGAGTGGATCATCTTCGGCGTGTCGGCGGGTCAGACCGCGCACGTGGGGGTGAAGCTGCAATCGACATTGCCGGTGATGGCGTCGGCGTCGTCGCCCGGTGATCCGCCGGCGACGTATCGCGTGGACCTGCGACGGATCCGGATCGAGCCGGCGGGTTCGGACCCGTTGCCGGATTTCGGGTCGTTGTATGGTGTGGAGGATTTCACGCTGACCCACGGTACGACCAGCGCGAAAGGGACGGTCATCGCCGACACCGGGGCGCAGCTTTCGCTGTTGTTCCCCTGGCTCGCGGATGAACTGGGCGTCGACTACAACAACGACCCGAACCTGGAAACGATCGAGATCGGCGGGCTCGGCGGAAGCACGATCACCGCACCGGTCGTCAAGGTCGACCGCATCGCGCTGCCCACCGCCGAGGGGATCGACCTGGTGTTGACCGATGCGGAGTTCGCCATCGTCGACATCCCCGGGCTCGACACGTTCGGCCTGCCCGATGCCCAACGCATCGGTGGCATCCTCGGGTACAACGTGCTGGCCAGCGGGTACTACGACGTGGTTCTCGCCCAGATCCTCGCCGACTTCGGCGTCGACATCCAGGACCTGATCTTCACCGACGAGGACGGCGAAATCCCCAACCTCGACGATGCGGCCGTCGGCTACTTCACCGACGTGGTCTTCGACTTCATCGACCCCGACCACGCGGCGATGTACCTGACGGCCAACCCGGCACTGAACGTCGTCGTGCCCGAGCCGGCGAGCGCGCTGTGGCTGGGGGTCGGGGCGACCGTTCTGTGCGCACGGCGGCGGCAAAAAACGGCGGCCTGAACGCATGACGGACCTGACATGGGCGCCTGCTCGCGGTGCGTGAGGTAACTTGCCGACAACGCTCGGGTTAACGGGTAATCCGGCGATGGTCGGTCCTGTCAGCCCTGACACGATTTTGTCAGGGTGCTTTCGCGGCATGGCTGAACGGCAAACCCCGCACGTACGCGAGGTTAGGTCGATGCGCCGCGGTTCGGCGCGGGTGACGGGGGGGGTGTTTGCGGTTGCCACGGCGGCGCGCGCGGCGCGGGTCGGCTCAGTCGGTTAACGCGACCCCGAGTTGATCGGCGGCGGCGTTGGCGGTGTTGTCGATCAACGTGGCGATGGTCATCGGCCCGACCCCGCCGGGCACGGGCGTGATTCGCGAGGCCCGCTCGGCGCAAGCCGGGGTATCGCAGTCGCCGACGTTGCCCGGGTTGTAGCCGGCGTCGATGACGATCGCGCCGTCCTTGATCCAGTCGCCCTTGACGAACGCCGGTCGGCCGACCGCTGCCACCACCAGGTCC
>CAYYPN010000041.1:12758-13332 GCA_964473545.1 uncultured Planctomycetaceae bacterium | reverse complement strand
ACCGCGTGAGAAATCCTTAATTTTTACGTTTCGTCAAACAACCCCGGCGTGATGCTATCCCATGTTCGCATCCCCGCCCTCTGTTATGATGGCTCGGCCCCTGCCGCCTTGAGGTGAACCCACGATGAAACGCACCGCCGCCGCCCTGCTCGTCGCTGTGGGCGTGTGCAGCCCGCTCGCCAGTGCCGATGAGTTGCCCGAGATCGGCTTCGACCAGACCGGATGGGAACTGACCGACCACGTCGAGCTGGCCGGCGGCGTGCTACGCATCGACGGCGGTGACGGCGAAGCCTACCGGGCGGCCCGGTTCAACCTGCCGGCCGAGCGCGTCGGCGACCGACGGCTCTACTTCACCACCGAGGTTCGGTTGCATGACATCCAGCCCGGCGGCGAGATCTACGAACGGCCCAAAATCAAGATCGTCCACCCCGGCCCGCCCAAGCAATCGGTCCGCAACTTTCAGCCCGGCGAAGCCGACGAGTGGACAACCGTCACAATTGCCCATCAGCTTCAAGCCAACCGACGACCCGACACGGTCACGCTCGAGCTGGCCGTGCAGAACGCGAAGGGGGTT
>CAYYPN010000041.1:0-12748 GCA_964473545.1 uncultured Planctomycetaceae bacterium | reverse complement strand
GTTGCTGAGTTTCGCAACCCGCGCGTAAGCTTCGACCCGCCGCGCCATGTCGACGCCTTGCCCGACATCGCGTTCGACCAGACCGGGTGGGACCTGGGCAATAACGCGACACTCGACGACGGCGTGGTCACCATCGAAGGCGGCAACGGCTACCGCGTCGCGCGCTATCGACTCGATCCGAAGATCGTCCGCACCCATCGCTTCTACTTCACCGTCGACGTGCGCCTGCACGGGATCAAGCCCGGCCCCGAGTTGTTCGCGCGACCGAAGGTGAAGGTCTTCAACCCGGGCGCGCCCAGGCCGTCCGTGCGGAAGTTGCAGGCCGATGAGTGCGAGCAATGGACGCCGGTCACCGTGCCGCATCAACTGCTCAAAGGCGGCAAACTCCCGCCATGGATCAAGCTCGAGGTGTCGATGCAGAACTGCGGCGGCCGGGCCGAGTTCCGCAACCCCCGGATCAGCTTTGAGCATCCACCGGTTGAAACGGATTATCCTTTCGAGCGCCCCGGCGATGCGACGGCGACGCTGGCGCTCAGCACCGACAATCCGCGGCCATTCCCCAATCGACTGCTTGGCGTGAATCAGCAATGGACGTGGAGCCCGGTCGGTTACGAGCACCCGACGGTGCAGGCATTCGTTCGTGAAGTGAAGCCGCCGAGCCTTCGCTTTCCCGCCGGCACCGTCGCTAACTACTACGACTGGCGGACGGACGGTTTCGCCTGGCCGGCGCCGGGTGAAGGTCCGCAATGGCTCGACTACGTGATCGGAAACGACAAGCGTTTCGAGTATGAACATTACCTGAAGCTGTGCAAGGAACTGGAGCTTTCGTCGCCGTTAACGTTCAACGTGCTGGGTGACAGCGCGGTCGACTCGGCCGCACGTCTGCGCGATCGACTCGATCGCGGGCTGGATGTCCAGCACATCGAGTTAGGCAACGAGAACTACTTCGAAGGCCAGCGCGGCGGACGCGTGCATGAGGTCAGCGATTACATCGCCGTCACGCGCGAGCTGGTCGATGCGTTGCGCGAGGTTGACGCGCGCATCCCGCTGGCGGTCAACGTGACGCATCACGACGGCGTCGGCGAGATGGCGGCGTGGAACCAGGCCCTGGCCGTGGAAGATTATTACGACGCGGTGGTGCTGCATCCGTACCTTGGGCTGGGGTCGGCCCGGCCGGATACCGACGGCATCCGCCGCATGCTCAGCCTCGGCCGGCATCTCGAGCGGCGCATCGCCGAATGTCACGAGGAATTCGGCAAGCCGATCGTGTTGAGTGAATGGGGCATCCTCGCCCCCGGCAAAGGCAGCGAGTCGGTCGCGGCGGCGATCGGGATCGCCGACGGCTGGCTCACGCTCATCGACCAGTGGGAGGCCGGCCGCGTGCGCAGCGCCGGCATCCACATGCTCTGCTACGGCGACGGCGCACAAGGTTCAGGTTTGTACGGCCTGAACCGTGAGGACATGACCATCCACACCAGCCGCCGCGGCGCTGTTTATGAACTGGCCCTGCAGGCGTTCGGCGATGCCCAACTCCTCGCCGGCCGCGCCGAATCGGCGACGCTGACCGACGGGCTTCCCGGCGTTACCGCACGTGCGGCGCGTCATGCCGACGGCACGATCACCCTCTTCGCCGTCAACAAGTTCGACGTCGCCGCGCCGCTCAACGTCACCCTCGACGACCAGCCGGTAACTGCCGCCGCGCTGGCCAGCTACGTCGAACCCAGCCTTTCCGAAGGGGTCCTCCACTGGCCGCTCGGCGAGCAACCGCTGCAACGACGCCGGGTCGAAGGCCAGATCGAGCTGCCGCCGTTGTCGGTGAACCTGATCACGATCCCCACGATCCGGTAGTCCCCCCCGCGCCCCATCATTGCAGGCCGCACCGTGACCCGGTCGATCTATGCGATATCGGATCGTTCGCCCGGTGTCTCGCGGAGCCCCTGCCGATCATGCTCAAGTCATTCACCGCCGAGATCGCCACCGTGATGCGCCGCCCGCATGGGCGAGGCAATCTTCGCGTCCTCCTGCGGTTCACCCTCGCCTTCGTGGCGATGGTCGTCGCCTACTCCGTGCTGTTCCACCTGCTCATGCTCGCCGAGGGCCAGCAGCACAGTTGGCTCACCGGCCTCTACTGGACGCTGACCGTCATGTCGACGCTCGGGTTCGGCGACATCACCTTCCACACCGACCTCGGCCGGCTGTTCTCGATCGTCGTCCTGCTGTCCGGCACGCTGTTCATGCTCGTGCTGTTGCCGTTCACGTTCATCGAGTTTTTCTACCAGCCGTGGATGGCGGCCCAGGCCGCGCTGCGCGCCCCGCGCCAACTGCCCGACGACATGCACGACCACATCCTCCTGACCAGCCACGACGCGGTCAGCGCCGCGCTGATCCGGCGGCTCGAACAGTACGACCACCCTTACGCCCTGCTCGTCGGCGATCTCGACGAAGCGCTGCGCCTGCATGATGCGGGCATTCGCGTGGTGCTCGCCGAGCCTGACGAGCCGCAGGCCTGGCGGCGGCTGGGCGTGGAACGCGCCGCCCTCGTCGCCTGCACCGCCAGCGACGTCGCCAACACCACCGCCGCCTTCACCGTCCAGGAAGTCTCCACCGCCGTACCCATCATCACCACCGCCTCCGACGTCGCCTCCGTCGACATCCTCGAACTCGCCGGCAGCAGCTACGTCCTGCGACTGGAACAGATGATCGGCCAGTCCTTCGCCCGACGCACGCTCGGCGGCGACGCCATGAGCCACATCATCGGCCAGTTCGACGAGCTGTTCATCGCCGAGGCCAACGCCCACCGCACCCCCATGGTCGGCCAAAACCTGCGCGACGCGAAGTTGCGCGAACAACTCGGCGTCACCGTCATCGGCGCCTGGGAACGCGGTCGCTTCGAACCCGCCACCGCCGACACCCGAATCCACGACAACACCGTCCTGCTCATGGTCGGCTCACGCGAACACCTGACCAACTACAACGAAATGTTCGCGATCTACAACGTCTCGGCCGGCCACGTGGTCATCATCGGCGGCGGGCGCGTCGGACGCGCCACCGCCCACGCCCTCACCGAACAGGGCCTGGACTACCGCATCGTCGAGCTTGAGCCGAGCAAGGTCCGCGACCCCGACAAGTACATCGTCGGCAGCGCCGCCGACCTGGCCGTGCTTGAACGGGCCGGCATCCGCGAGGCCTCCACCGTCATCATCACCACGCATGACGACGAGTTGAACGTGTACCTGACGATCTACGCCCGCCGCCTGCGTTCGGACATCCAGATCCTCGCCCGCGCCACCGACGAGCACGCCGTCGCCACACTCCACCGTGCCGGCGCCGACTCCGTGCTCAGCTACGCCTCCATGGGCGCCAGCGCCGCGATGAACTACCTCAAGCGCGGGTCGATGCTGATGATCGCCGAAGGCCTGGACGTCTTCCGCATGCGCGTGCCCGCACCCATGGTCGGCCGCACCATCGCCGAAGCCAAAGTCCGCGAACGCACCGGCTGCAACGTCGTCGCCCTCCGCACACCCGACGGCACCCGCATCACCCCCGACCCCTTCGAACCGCTGCCCCCGGACACTGAAATCATCCTCATCGGCACCGACGATGCCCAGCGGCTGTTCATCGACACCTTCACGAAACCCCGGGCGTAACCCGACCCCGACCGGCGCGGCCCGGCAGCGCCGCCGCCGTCGATGCTGAGCTTGTACGTGATGTCGAAAACCGAATCGACCGTGAAGTCGCCCACAAGGCACGAAGCCACGAAACACTTGCCATAGTGATATCAACGACACTGTTGGCCCGCATCGAGTCTTGCTGAACCACTTCACTGCTCTGCGACATCGGTGGCTTGTACCTCTGGCCCTATCCGCGCTTGGTCAAGCCGGTTCACGCCGACTTGGCCGAGCGTTTATTCGGGCGTCTGAACGTGTCGTCCGACAGGACCCTCAGCGAGGTGAAGGAAGCAGAGATTCACCGCCGCGCGCAACGGGCCCGCGAAGCTTCGGCAGCGAGCCAGGCCGGCCGGCGAAGTGTTGGCCGGCATCCGGGCGGAGTAGGTGTGAATCGGCTTGCGATCCTGGCCGAGACCGAGTTGGAGTTGGCCGTGGCCATGGCGTTTGACGAGCGGGCGCGAGCGGGTCCGGGGGTTGGGTTTGCCCATGAGATTGGGCGGACGATCACGGTGATCGCCGGGTCTCCGCGTCGACGACCGCTGCGTGACGAAGTGCCCATTGCTGCCTGAGGTGCCGATTCGCACAGGGCTCAGGCGACGATTAGGATAATCGACCGTGGATCGTGGCAATCACTCACGTTCGCCGTCGCTCCGGATACTGGGCGAATGGATTGCCGAATCAGCCGCGGCAGGCCGGCTGAGCAATAACAAGGAGTGTTCGCCATGCCGATGACCGATGCGATTGTCATCCACGTTTCGCTGTCAGGAAACGATCAGAACTCCGGTACGAAAGCCAGCCCCTTCGCCACGCCACATCGCGCGGTGCGCGAGGTCGCCAAACACCGCAAGCAGGATGCACTGACCCGCCCGATCCGCATCGAACTGGCGGGTGGGGAATACGTGTTCAAGCGGCCGCTGGTGATCGACCGCAAGCACGGGGGAACGGTGCGCTACGCCAATCCCAACCACGGCAACTCTCTCAGCACGTCCGTCACCATTGCCCCGGCGGACGGTCAGTCGGTGACCTTTTCCGGCGGACGGCGGATCGACAACTTCAAGCCGGTCACGTTACCGAACGGCGTGAAAGCCTGGGCGGCGACCCTGCCGACGGTGAAATCCGGCAAGTGGAACTTCAAGCAGCTCTGGGTCAACGGCGAGCGACGATTCCGCCCGCGTCTGCCTCGTCCGCTTGGCGAATTCTTCACGATCCAGGGCCTGCCCGATACCGACATGAACGAACTGGCCCACCGCGCGCCGTCGGGCAACTTCAACTTCGCCGAGGGCGACATTCCCGTCGACGCCCACAACGCCGATGACATCGAGATGCTGGCGTTCCACTTCTGGATCGCCTCGCGACGCCGGCTCAAACAGGTCGACTTCAACAAGCGGTTGGCGACGCTCGACGCGCCGACGCGCATGCGGCTGACCAACAACTACACCGAGCAAGGCGCCTCCTACTGCCTGATCAACGTCTTCGAGGCCCTCGAAGAACCGGGCCAGTGGTACCTCGATCGCCCGGCCGGCACACTGTATTACATCCCGAAAAAGGGCGAGCGCATCGACACGGCCGAGGTGATCGCGCCGGTGCTGGATGAACTGGTGCGAATCGAAGGTGACAGCGAATCGCCCGCCGAGACGTTTCGATCGGAAGGCCGGGGCGTGGCAACCGGTCAGCCGGTCGAGTCCGTGCGGTTCGATGGCATCACTTTCGCGCATACCGAATGGTCCGGCGACGGGGCCGAGCAGCACGCCACGCCGCAGTCCGCCGTTCACGTCCCCGGCGCGGTCAACCTGATCCACGCCATCGATTGCCGGTTCGTCGACTGCACCCTCGAACACGTCGGCAGTTATGGCGCGGAACTGTCGGCCGGCTGTCGCAGCGTCGGCTTCTCGCGCTGCACCGTGCGCGATGTGGCCGGCGGCGGGATCAAGATCTGGCACGGCTGCACGCGTTGCCGCGTCAGCGATTGCCATCTTCACGATGGCGGCCATCACTGGCCGGCCGGCTGCGGCATCCTCATCGGCAAATCCTCCGGCAACCGCATCCTCCACAACCACATCCACGACTTGGATTACAGCGGCATCAGCGTCGGGTGGACCTGGGGCTACGCCGAGGGTCATGCCTACGGCAACATCATCGAGTTCAACCACGTCCACGACATCGGCCGGGGCGTGCTCAGCGACATGGGCGGCATCTACACACTCGGCGCCCAGCCGGGCACGCGCATCCGCAACAATGTCTTTCATCACGTCACCAGCCGAGGCTACGGCGGATGGGGCATCTACCTCGACGAGGGCTCCAGTCACATCCTCGTCGAAAACAACATCGCCTACGCCTGCAAGCACTGCGGGTTCGACATGCACTACGGCAAAGACTGCGTGATCCGAAACAACATCTTCGCAGGCGGTGGAGCCTCGCATCTGGCGTTGACCATGCCCGAGCCGCATGTCTCGCTGCGATTCCAGCGAAACATTTTCTACAACGCCCCCCGGGAAGCGTTCGGCAACGACCACCACCAATGGGACCGCGCCCACACCACCTTCGACGACAATCTCTGGTGGTCGACCGAGGGGCGTCTGACTTTCGACGGCCAAACGTTTACCAGGTGGAAGAACTCCGGCCAGGACCGCAACGGCTGCGTCGCCGCACCCGGTTTCCGTAATCCTGAAAAGGGTGATTTCACACTGAACCGCAACAGCCCGGCCATGAAGATCGGCTTCGAGCCGATCGATGTCCGCCAGGTCGGGCCGCGCCTGGGATAGTCAAACCTTTCGCCGCGACGCGAGGCGCAGCGCAGCGGGCGGATACGCATCATCGGCGCGCTCGGCGGCCCTCCGGGTGGTATGATGATGAATCGTGATCGGCACTCGAATCATTTTATGCCTTGCGTTGCTGGCCGCGGCGTTCGTGGTCGGTTGCGCAGACGCCAGGACCGACGGCAACGGCGGGAGTTCGAACACGCCGTGGGCGATCGCGCTGGTGCAGGTCGAAGGCTACGGCCACGCCAGCGCGGCCGAGCAGCAGGCGCGGACGTTCAGCCAGCAGACGGGGCTGAACAGGTTCCACGTGGTGAGCAACGGGCCTCGGTCGTTTGTTTACTTCGGGCGGTATGACGGTCCGAAGTCGGACCGGGCGAAGCATGACCTGGAGACGCTGAAGAAGATGCGGCAACAGGGTCGCTTCCTCCCGCAGTCGATCGTGATGGGCCCGATGGTGCAATCGCTGGAGACGAACGCTTCCGACGGCTGGCGGCAGGGGAACACGGTCGAGACGCAGTGGAACCTGGCCCGGGTGACGAACCCCGGCGCGGTGTACACCCTGCAGATCACCAGCTTCAACGAGGCGTAGGAAGGCGATCGACGCGCGGCGGCCGAGCAGCGGGTCAGCGAACTCCGCGGGCAGGGCGCCGATGCGTATTACTATCACGGCCCGCGCGAATCGCTGGTGACCATCGGGCTGTTCGGCCACGCCGCGGTCAGCGTCAACCAGCAGCCCGGCCCGAACCTCGGCCAGACCGAGTACCACCCCCACATCACCGACGAGTTGCAGGCCAAGTATCCGCATGTCCAAGTCAACGGCCGCAAGGTCCGGCTGTCGGAAGTCGGCGCGGGGTCGGACGGCTACGTGCCGACCTTCCTCGTCCGCACACCGGCGGCCAAATGACCGGCCCCGGCGGCCCGATGGCGGGGGCGGCGACCGGCGTTTTCGGGGTTGAAAACCGGGGCATTAAGCGACCGAGCCGACCCGCCCGGCGCGCGCCAACCTGTCGTTTGGGGGTTTTCAGGTGTGGTAGTTGCCAGTAACGGGTCGATTTCGTACACTTATGGGCTCGATTTGTCGCAGGCAAATCGGGACCTGCTTCAACGCGACGCGGGCGTGGCGGAACTGGCAGACGCGCACGGTTCAGGTCCGTGTGGGGTAAAACCCGTGAAGGTTCGAATCCTTTCGCCCGCATTGGCCTGACCTTCGGGGACCGGCCGACCGATTGAGTGAATACCCGGGGCAACCGTCCACGCCGGCGTGGAGCGGCCGTGATCATGAACGGTAGCGATTTGTTTGAAGTGGGTCAGCGGGTCCGCCACCGCGCTCGGCCGGAGTGGGGGGAGGGTATCGTGCATGCCGCCCAACCCGTTGTGGCCGGCGGGCGACGGGCCCAGCGACTGACCGTGACTTTTACGCATCATGGGCGGGTGACGCTCAACACCGCCCATGCCGAGCTTGAAACGGCGATGAATTCGACTCCCCCGACATCCAGCGACCCGGCCACCCCCGCGGCATCGCGCGCCCCCGGCGCCCCCGGTGGCTGGCTGGGCAAACTCGAATCGGCGACCGGCCGCTCGACCGAAGGGACGTTGACCGATCTGCCCGAGGCGGCGACGGATCCGTTCGCATCGCTGTCCGCCAGGCTCCGGGCCACCGCGGATTTGTACCGCTTCAGCCTCGAACCGCGCAGCCTCACCGACTGGGCCGTCGCCCAGACCGGACTGACCGACCCGTTGAGCCAGTACAACCGCCACGAGCTCGAGCAGCAGTTCAAGGTGTTCGAACAGGCCCGCTACGCCCATCTGCGTGAGCTGCTTCGCGCCGCCAAACGTTCGAGCGAAGCCAACGTCCGGGCCACGCTTCAGGCCCTGCAATCCCACCACAACCCGACGATCCGCGACGCGATTCAACGTGCCTGGCGTTCGCTTTAAGTTCAGCTAACACCCAGCGGCCCCCGCGCGTTAGCATGCCCGGTTCCCGCCGACCACGCGGGCAAGGAGTGCTTTGTCTTGGCCAGCACGCAGCAGATTCTCGATCGTTACGACCGGCACGTCATCGCCAACCACGTGCGGTTTCCGCTCGTCATCGAGTCGGGCGTCGGTTGCCGGTTGACCGACAGCGACGGCACGGTCTACCTGGACATGTTCGCCGGTTTCGGCGCGGGCATCCTCGGGCATTGCCATCCCGACCTGGTTGCCGCGGGCACGAAGCAGATGGACAAGCTCTGGCATGTGGGCAACCTGCTCCACACCGAGCCGCAAGGTTTGCTCGCCGAGCAGATCACCGGCAAGGGGTTCGGCGGCAAATGCTTTTTCTGTCACTCGGGCGCCGACGCCAACGAAGCGGCGATCAAGCTCGCCCGCCTGTACGGCAAGGCCAACCCCGGCAAAGCCACCGGCGAATGGGGTCGTTATCGCATCATCAGCGCCACGAATAGTTTTCACGGCCGCTCGTTCGCCACGATGGGCGCGACCGGTTCCCCCGCCGTGCGACAGGGCTTCGAGCCGTTGCCCGAGGGATTCGTCAACGTCGAATACAACGCGCTCGATGCGATCAAGGCTGAGGTCGACGATGAAACGATCGCGATCATTGTCGAACCGATCCAAGGCGAAGGCGGGGTCAACGTGCCGGACGACGGTTACCTTGCCGCGCTGCGGAAGCTGTGCGACCAGCACGACATGGTGCTGATCTTCGACGAGGTGTGGGTCGGCTGCGGGCGGACGGGCCGATGGTTCGGGCATCAGCACTGGAGCGCGACGCCGGACATCATGACGCTGGGCAAGGCGATCGGTTGCGGGCTGGCGGTCGGGGCGATGTGCGCCACGGACAAGCTGGCCGCGCTATACGATGCGGCGAAGATGGGCATGACCAAGCACGCGACGACGCTCGGGGGCAACTGCGTGTCGATGGCGGTGGCGGCGCGCCTGTTCGAAGTGATCGAGCGCGACGGCCTGGTCGAACGGGCCGCCCAACTCGGCGAACAGATCAAGGCCCGCCTGCGGACGTTCGGCGACAAGACCGGCCGCCTCACCGAGGTGCGCGGCAAGGGTTTATTCCTCGGCCTCGCGTTGGCCGATGAAGACCCCGGCGTTGGGCCGAGCGTGATGAAACAGTGCCTCGAACAGGGCCTGATGATCAACGCGACCGGCGGCAACGTCCTGCGCCTGGCCCCCCCGCTGACGATCGGCGACGACGAAGTCGACGAGGGCCTGACGATTCTGGAAAAGGTGCTGGGTTGATGACAGGACACGGGACACGGGATACGGAATACGGAGCGGCGTTGCTGATCAGCGCGGTGTTGGCGTGCTTCGTCCTGACCGCGGCCGGTTGTCAGGAGCCCAAGGCCCAGGCCGAACCGGACCTGCCGACGTTGCGGGAGCTCGAACCGAGCGTGTCGGGTTCTGCCGAGGGCAACGATTCGCCACCGTCGCCGCCGAATCATGTCAGTGCTTCGCCGTTGCGGTCGATCGCTTCGATGCCGCAGCGGATTATGGTGCGCAAACTGGTCTTTCAGCGGGACGATTCGCGGGTGGACCTGCTGCTGCAATCGCTGGACGACGCCAACGTGCCGGGCGGCGTGCAGTCGCGCTGGCAGGCGAACGGCCTGCGCCTCGGGTCGCTGGGCAACGACCGGTTGCCGCTGTTCACCGCGAACCTGCCGCGGCCGATCGGCATCGACTCGACCACCATCGTGCCCAACCCGCACTACATGCCGATCACGCTGATCGGTCAGATGGACGGGGCCCACCGCGTCACGGCGATCGAGCCCGACGGCCACGTGAACACGCTGCGATTCATCGGCGGGTCGTACCAGATGCTCGTCAAGCTGTACCGGCAGTCGCTGGACGGCAGCGCGGTGTCGATGGATTTGCTGCCACACCACTACGGACCGGAGCACACGCTGGTCCCGCGCCGGCCGGAGGAAAAGATGCTCGACGGCCATCCGTTCGATGCGCTGCGCGTGGACGATGCGGCGCCGATCGGCCGCACGTGGATCGTCTGGGCGCCGACGGAGAAAGCGGCGGAGGGGCAAGCGCCGCACCTGGGCCGGGCCATGCTCACCGGCCGCCGCGGCAACACGCCGGTACGGATCGTGTTGCTCATTTCCGTCGTCGAGTGATTTTTCATCACAGCGGGCGCTGAGGCACCAAGGCACGGCGAACAGGCTTTTCCGGGTTTCTGCTTTCCAGATTTTCTCTGTGCCTCCGTGCCTCTGCGCCCGCTGTGATAAGCATTAAAGGTTATCGAGAAAATCGCGGAGGATGGCGGCGGCGGCGAGGGCGTCGCGGCGCTGTTTCTTCTCGCCCCGCGTCAGCCCGGTCCGCTTCATGCGGTCGTCGGCGTCGAAGCTGGTCAGCCGCTCATCGACGGTGTGCACTGTCAACCCGGCGTTGGCTTCGAGCATCCGGGCCAGGGCGAGGGCCTTCTGGGCGGCGGGGCCGGCTGAACCGTCCATGTTGAACGGCACGCCGATGACCAGTTCGTCCGGGGCGTAGTCGTCGATGGCCCGCTTGATCGCGCGCAGCAACGTCGCCGGGTCGGACGCCTCGATGACATCGGCCGGTCCGGCCAGACCCGTCTCGTCATCACCGACGGCCAGGCCGGTACGCTTGTCTCCGGGATCGATCGCGAGGTAACGCATGGGGAACGTGGTGAGCGAACAGCGAGCCGCGATCGCCCGCTAGAGGTAGTCGTCGCCCTGTTCGTCCTTCACCTTGCCGTGCAGATCCTTGATCTTCTGGGCGTGGTCGCGGTGGCAGACCAACGTCGCATGCGGGGTGTGGATGACGATCAGGTTGTCCACGCCCAGCGTCGCGATCAGGTGATCGTCGGCACTGCTGGCGACGAGGGTGTTGGTCGTCTCGAGCATCAGCGCGCGGTTGGCGCCGGTGGCGTTGCGGTTGGCGTCGGTGTCGCACACCTGGGCGTAGCTGGGCCAACTGCCCACGTCCAGCCAGTCGACGTCCATCGGCAGCGTCGCCACGGTCAGGTCGTCGCTGTTCGACGCCGGCTCCATCACCGCGTAGTCGACGCTGATTTTCGGCAGGGTCGGGTACACCTCGTCGAGCACCTTGTCGCGCTCGGGCGTGTCCCACGCCCTGGCGATGCGATGCAGCCCCCGGAAATTGTCCGGGGCGAAGCGTTCGATGCATCGCATGAGCGTGCCGGCCTGCCAGACGAACATGCCGCTGTTCCACAGGTAGCGCGTCGGCCCGGCGTCGAGGTATTGCTCGGCGGTGGTGGTGTCGGGCTTCTCCTGGAAGCGGCGCACCTCGCGGGCCGGGTCGTGACCACGGATCGCCTCGCCCAGTTCCAGGTAGCCGTAGCCCGTGGCGGCGTAGGTCGGCTTGACGCCGAACGTCACCAGCACGTCGGCCCGCGCCGCGGCCAGGTCCATCCCACGCCGCACCGTCCGCGCGAATTCATCGACCGGCTCAATCAAATGATCGGCCGTGAACACCGCAACGACCGACTGCGGATCGCGCTCGGCCAGCACCGCCGCGACCAGGCCCACCGCGTTGAGCGTGTCCCGCCCGACCGGCTCGGCAAAGTAACGCTCGGCATCCATGTCCGACAGGCGATCGAGGATCACGTCCCGATGCGCCCGACCGGCACAGATCAGCCGATGCTCCGGGGCAACCAGACCTTCCAGGCGATCCATGGCGATCTGCAGCAGCGATCGGCCCTTGATGAAGGGGATCAACTGCTTGGGTTCGTGGCGTGTGCTCATGGGCCAGAGCCGCGTGCCCGACCCGCCGGCCATGATCATGGCGTATTGCATGCGTGGTTCCATCGTTGATTCGTTGAATCGTTAATTCGTTGATCCGTTAATCCGTCGTGGGTTTGCCTGCATCGACCGGGTTAACGAGTCAACGGATTAACGCCAATCCGCCCGCATCATACCCTCCCCTTCTCGGCAAAGACCTCGGTGATGATCTGCTGGGCGTCGTCGAGGTCGGGCTGGCGCGTGAGGACCTGGTCGATCCACTGCACCGCCTGGACGCGGTTTTCACCGAGTTGAAGAAGCACCTCCAACGCCTCCCGCGCCGGGCGCCCCCCGGTCGTGGGTTGCCCCCCGGCGGCGGCCGCCTGTTCACTTCCGGGGGCATACGCCGCTTCACTCACGAACGGGTCGACCTTGCCGTGCAGCGTAGCGACGATGGTCTCGGCCAGTCGCCGACCGATCTCGGGCATGGTCTGCAACAGCTTGATGTCGCGGTCGGCGATGGCGTTGGCGATCTGCGTGCAGTCCATGATCATCGCGCGCAGCGCCTTGCGCGGGCCGATGCCCTTGACGCTGGTGAACAGCTCGAAAA
>CAYYPN010000040.1:0-13751 GCA_964473545.1 uncultured Planctomycetaceae bacterium | reverse complement strand
TCTATGGCATGTGGTGGTACTTCCGCGACACTAACTTCGGCAATCCCGCCAGTGCCGATAGCCTCTCCTTTGTCGAGGTCTCCAGCGCCCCCTATGCAGCGCCAGGCATCAGCCATAGGAACACGCGGTATCGCCTCTCGGGCATGCCGCACCCGGCGGATTTTATCCTGCTGGCCGACGCCACGAAGCGTGATCCCTTCTCCGGATGGCAGAACGCCTCTTCGACGTTCGTCCCTCGTTACACACAGGGCGGCCGCATTGGCGAGCTCTTCTTCCTGCATCCTGCCGACGTCGCGGGAAGCCTGTTTGTGGACATGCACGCTGAACGGTTGACTATCGATCGCGCCAAACATTCGGCGAGTCCGATCGACTATTGGAGTACGTCCGAGGAAATGTTCCGCGTCTATTGATGGTCCGCATTCAGCGCGACCTACTCCTACCTTACATCCGCAACCTGACCCTTCGGAGATTCACATGCGACGCTTTCTGACTGCCGGACTTGTCCTTTGCACCGTGATGGCTTGCCTTTTCGCGGCAACCTCCGCCTTCGCCCAGGACACGACCAACCTCATCAACCCCGACTCGGCCATGAACGACTGGTCGTTCAGCCTCGGCCAGGAGTTCCCCGGCGCCAAGGGCCAGATGACGCTCGAACCCGAGGCCAGCCCGTCGCGCGGACCGGCCCTCAAGCTCCACGGCGACTTCTCCGGAGGCGGCAACTACGTCGCGGCCGCGCGCGACCTGCCCGCGGTCAACCCCCGCATGCTCTCGTTCAATCTCAAGTATCCCGGCGCGTCGCAGATCTCCCTGCGCCTCACCGACACCGGCGGCACGACGCACCAGATCGTCTTCAGCATCGATCCGCGCGACGGCTGGCAGCGCGTGCAGTTTCCCGTCGATGCGTTCTTCAAGAACCTCGGCACGCCGCAGGCCGTGCAGGGCATCGACAAGTACGAAAAGTGGGGCCCGAACAAGGGCCAGGGCTGGCAGCCCCCGGCCAGGCAACTGGCGGTCATCCTCTCCCGCCGCCATGTGCCCGAGGACACGAAGGTCGGCAACCTCTGGCTGGCGGACCTGCAACTCAGCGGCGCGCCCGCGGTTGAAGGCGGCGCCGATGAGAATCTGATCACGCGCATCGTGCGCCTCGACGACGTGCTTCGGGCCGGCCAGGTCGACTGGCGGTTCTGGCGTCTGGGCAAGGCCGCGGGCAAGCTGAGCGTGATCACGCACATGCCCGCCGACGGCGAGCGCGCCCTCAAGCTCGAAGGCGACTTCAGCGAGGATAAAACCACCGTCGCCATGACCAAGGAGATGGGCGACCTGGCGGTCAAGAGCGTCGAAGCGATTCACCTGAAGATGATGTCGCCGAACATCAACTGGCACAACATGCGCCTCACCGACGCCACCGGCCAGGTCCACCAGCGCAAGTACGTGAAGTTCCAGGGCGACGGCCAGTGGTACGCGATAACCATCGACCCGGAGAAAGTTGCCGGCGGCGAGCACTGGGGCGGCGCCAACGACGGCAAGCTCCACCAGCCGGTCAAGAGCTTCTCCCTCATGATCCGCCCGGACGACAAGACCGGCCAGATCAAACCCGAGCTTTATGTCAGCGACATCCGGGCCGAAGTCACCATGGTCGGCCAGACCAGCAAGCCCTCTTACACCGAAAGCTTCGAGGACGCGGACCCGTTCAAGGACTGGCAAACCACCGCCGACGCACGGCGCGTCACCGGCCAGGCGATGCACGGCGAAGCGGCGCTGCGCCTCGAACGCACCGTCGACGAACGCGCCAATGACATCCAAGCCATCGGCCCCAGCTTCCCCGTCGGACCGGGCACGTGGATCTTCACCGGCGGCACCCGCGCCGACATCCACTCACCCGACAGCAGCTACCACGGCCGACTCGAAGTGCAATGGCTCAACGGCGACAACGTCATCGGCTCCCGCGTGATCCACGAGACCTACAACCAGCCGACCTGGCGGGCGTTCAAGACCGAACTGGAAGCCCCGACCGGCGCGACCGCGGCCCGCCTGCGCGTCTCGATGCAAAAGACCTACGGCTGGTACGCGGTGGACAACCTCTCCGCCGCCCGCGCCGCCGCCCCGCCCGTGCCCCAGCGCATCACGCGTATCAGCCTGACCAGCGACGTGGAAGGCAACCTCTTCCTGCCCGGGCAGGACCGGCGGTTCGATCTGGTGGTGATGAGCAGGAAGCCCCTCGAACCCGCAAACCGCAAGGTGACCCTGCGGGTGAGCGATTACTGGGGCGCCGAATACGCGACCAAAACCGTCGACCTCGAAGAGCAAGGCTACAAGGACAACGCGTTCCGTTACGGCACGACGGTGGATTTCTCCGACGTCGACCTTGAGCCGGGCAAGTTCTTCTTGATCAACGTGACCGCCGACCCGCAGGGCGAGAAGTACACCGACTACCGCGGGATGGCGGTGCTGCCCGAGGCCCCGAGCCATGTGTACGCCCACGAGGACATCCCCTTCTCGATGCGTAACTGGGACCCTCGCGTGGCGGGGTGGGTTCCGCTGGCGGCGCGGCTGGGCCTGCGCAAGGTCGCGACCTGGAGCGACTACAAGGACGACAAACCCGAGACGATCATACCCGCGCGGTACAAGGAGATCCTCGCCCATGATATGAAGGTGACGACCAGTCCACGAAAGATCAACGCCATCGAACGCGGCAGCGACTGGAACCCCGAAGACCTGCGCACCGCCAGCAGGACGCTGGCGGAACTCGTCGGCGACAACGCCGCCTACATGCCCCTGGGCAACGAGCCGCACGGCGGCATGGAAGAGATCAAGCGTAACGCCGAGGCCTACAAGGTCGCCTACGAAGCGATCAAGGAAGTCAACCCCGATCAGTTCGTCCTGGCCACGAGCATCCTTGACGAGCGCTACTTCCAGGCCGGCTACCACCACTACTGCGACGGGTATGACTTCCACATTTACGAGTCGTACCGCGACATGCCCGGCCGCATCCAGAGGCTTGAGGACTGGGGCGAGAAGTACGGCGCGCCCAAGCCGGTGTTCTGCACCGAGATGGGCCTCAACAGCCAGGGCATGACCCGTCACGCGGTCGCCGTGGATATGATCAAGAAGTTCACGATGTTCTTCGCCCACGGCGGAGCGCACTGCTCGTGGTTCACCATCCACTACCCCGATCCTTCGGGCAAGCTGCGCGGCGGTTCGGGTGAAGCCCACAACATGTTCGATGCGATCTACCGCGAGTACAACCCGAAGCTCGACGCGATCACGCATTACCACTTCCTCAACACCCTGCTGGACAAGGACGAGGTTGCCCGTGAGGTCGACGACGACCAGACCGAGGCGTTCCTGTTCGCCAACGAGCAGGGCCAATGTCTGCAGGTGCTGTGGAACGACGCGGCGGAGACGGCGACGTTCGTCGCCCTGCCCGGCGTGGACGAGGTGCGCGTGGTCCGCATCGACGGCAGCGACGTGACGATGCAGACCGCCGACGGCGGGATCACGTTGGGCGTGGGCGAGGAGCCGTTGCTGCTGACCTACGAACAGGCCAGGCCGCGGTTAGCGCCGACGGCCGAGCCGCGCATCCGGTTAAGCTCATCCATCCAACCGCTCGTGCGTGGCGAGCAACAGGCGATCGAGTTGGCCGGCGAAGGTCTGACGACGGACAATGTCGCCCTCCAGGCGCCGCCGCGTTGGCGGGTCGAGTTGGAGGCGGCCGGCGAAGGTGTGGTTCGGGCGATGGTGCAGGCGCCGGGCCAGACCCAGGCTCGCCAGGGCCGCCTGCTGGCCCAGCGCGTCGATACGCAGGGCAACGTCGTCGGCGAGCTGCCGCTGGCGGTGCCGCTGACCGGTCGCATCATGGCCGGGCTCCGCCCCACCATCGACGAGGCCGGCGATCCGGTCGTGCAACTGACCATCGCCAACAACGGCGCCGAATCCGTCACGCTCAACTGGGCGCTGAGCCTGGATGAGCAGTTCCCGATGATCGACGGGCAGTTCCAGCTCAAGGACGGCGCCGAACCCGGCGCGTTCTTCAGCGAGGCGGCGTTCGGCGACGTCACGCTCGCGGCCGGCAAGGACCAGGTCATTCGCCTGCCGATCAGGGACATCGATCCGATTGCGCTGTATCGCGTGACGGCGACGCTGACCGATCCAGCCGGCGCGACCATCGTGTCGTCCCGCTACATGGGCGGTTTCCAGCCGGTGTATCGGGCGAACACGACCATGCGGATCGACGGCAAGCTCGACGAAGCCGCGTGGGAAGACGCGCCGACGTTCGACCTGGACAAGGCGCGGCAGTACTACGTGTTCAGCCGGGTCAACGAGACCTGGGAAGGCCCGGAAGACCTCTCCGGCAAGGCCCGCGTGCTGTGGGATGACAAGCAGTTCTACCTCGCGGTGGAAGTGACCGACGACGCGCATCACGGCGGCAAGCCCGTCGGCGGCGTGTGGAACCAGGACGGCCTGCAGATGTTCATCGACCCCAGCCGCACCGCCGACCAGAAGCCCGGCAAGTATGATTACTACTGCGGCATCGGCGCCGACGGCCCGGGCGTGGCCTGCTCGTATTCCGCTTCCGGGTCCATCGTGACCGGCCCGCAACCCGACGTCGCCTTCGACGCTCGAAGCACCGGCGACGCCGGCTCGGTCGTGTACGAGATGGCTTTCCCGTGGCGTCAGTTCGCCCCGTTCAAGCCTGAGCCGCACGCCAACCTCGGGTTCACGCTGATCATCAACGAGGATGACGGCAAAGGCCGCGGCGCGTTCATCGGCTGGTTCAGCGGCGCCCACTCCAAGCAGTTGGACATGGTCGGTGATATGATCCTGATCGATCGGCCCGCCTCGAAGTAACGCAGTCTTTCGGCCGCATCCATCCAGGAGTTGCTTTCGTGTCCGACCGTAAACCCAACGTCTTGTTGTTGTTCACCGATCAGCATCGCGCCGATGTGCTCGGTTGCGAGGATCATCCGGATGTGCTGACGCCCAGCCTCGACGCCCTCGCGGCCCAAGGGACCCGCTTCACGCGGGCGATCTGCCAGGATGCGGTGTGCGTGCCGAGTCGCTCGTCGATGATGAGCGGTTTGTACCCGCGCACGATCGGTTGCCTGCATAACAACGACACTTGCCCGACGATGCAGCGTGTGGTTCCGATGGCCCGCGCCTTCGCCGACGCCGGCTACCTCACCGCCGCCTACGGCAAGCGCCACCTGCCGCGCGAGCCTTACGCCACCGACGACGGCTGGACCGAGCACTGCGGCTACAGCCCGCACGAGTCGCCCGGCACGAGCTACACCGACTGGCTGACCGACCCGAAGGACAAGGCGGCGTTCGACCGTGACTGGCAGGCCGAATGGGGACCGGCTTGTGCCCCGCTGGCGTCGCAGGTCAGCGAACTCCCGGCCGACAAGACGATGGAAGCGTTCACCGCCGAGCACACGATCGACCTGATCCGCCGCTCGGCCGACGGCGAGCAGCCGTTCTTCTGCTGGGCGTCGTTCTATCGGCCGCATCAGCCATACACGCCACTGCCGGAGTACTACGAGCGGTTCGACCGGTCGCATTGGGGCGAAGGCCGCCGCGCCGGCGACGGATTGCGGATGCCCGCGACGTTGCGTCAGTCACCGGACGAGTTGCCGCCGGGCGTGATCGCCCACACCGCCGGCAGCGAGACCTGGCCCCTCGAGCGGGCGCGGGAGGACGAGCAACTGTGGCGGCATTACCTGGCCTGCTACTACGCCTGCATGGAAGAGGTCGACCATCACATCGGCCGCATCCTCGCGGCACTCGACCAGACCGGGCAAGCCGACAACACCATCGTGGTTTATATCTCCGACCACGGCGAGTTCGTCGGGCATCACGGCATCGCGGAGAAGGCCGCATCCGGCCACAACGTCTACATGGACTCGCTGCGCGTGCCGATGATCTGGCGCCTGCCGCAAGGTTCCCCACGCGGCGCGGTGTGCGACGACATCGCCGAACTGGTCGACCTTTACCCGACGCTGGTGGAGTTGACGGGCATCGACCTGCCCGAGATGCCGTTCGAGTTGGCCGGCCGCTCGCTCGCGCCGACGCTCACCGAAGGGCGACCGATCGATCGGCCGTTCACCGTCAGTGAGAACTGGGCCCAGTCGACGGTGGTGACGGGCACGCACGTGTTGGGCGTCTGGCGGGACCCCCACGGCAAGCTCATGGACCAGCGCGAGCTTCACCCCAACATGCTCTTCGACCTGCGGACCGACCCGGACCAGGTGCACAACCTCTACGACGACCCGGCCCACGCCGCCGAACGCGACCTGCTCGCCGGCTACCTCGACCAATGGGTCAGCCAGACCCCCGACACGGGGATGCGCGAGCACCTGGAAGTCTCCAGCCTGAAGGCCTGAAACCGGCGACATTCCAACAACGTCCGTCGGCCCTGTCAGGGGGGTACCCCCCTTTGTCCGGCCCCCAACGGGCTGCCCGCTCCAACCTCGCGTACGTGCGAGGGTTATGGCTAACCACCACTGATTCTCAGGCATGTCAGGTTCGTGTCAGGCCTGACACGATTTTCCCATTTTCGGGAAAAATAAGCCAGATATCCTGTTCTCGGGAGGCCCGATCGACCCGGTCGAGGGATCAAGACGCAGCTTGGAACCGCGGTCGCCCGAGATCAGGCCGGGCCGGGCCCGGCCTTTTGCATGCCCCGATACGACGACCGCTGGATTATGCTTCAATCAAGCCATAACTATATCAGTTCGACGCAATATTAACATCCCGATTCAGAAATTGGCGGTTGTCGCCCCCTTGGACGGGGTGTAGTTTTCCCGTGTGTAGAGAGGGAATCCCGGTATCCGCATGACAATGGAGGCCAACATCATGAAGACGCTCATCACAACTTGCTGCCTGACGCTTTGCCTGGCCCTGGCCTCGGCCCGGGCGGGCGTGGTCGTTCAGGAAGACATCGAGGGCAATGGGGTCGGCTGGCCCGGTGAACCGAATTTCGCCACTTACACCGCCAACTACGGCGGCAGCGGCATCGGTGTCAGCGACACCAGCCACCAGGCCCAGATGACCCCCATCCCCACCGGGGCCGGCGGCAACGTCAAGCAGGTCATGATCCGCTACGAGAACACGCTCGGCGGGACCGAAACCTTCCGCCTGGATGTGTTCGAAGTCGACGTGCCCCTGGCCGACCCGAACACCCTCGTGGTCGGCGACCAGGTCGCCAGCATCGACTTCGAGCTGACCGTCGGCACCACCGCGGATTACCCGGTGCTGGTGCTGCAACTTTCGGGTGACGACACGTTCGACGTGGTGGAAGGCCAGACCTACGCGTTCGAGTTCAAGGGCACGAGCGACGGGACGTTCGGCTGGCGTCGCCGCGGCGGCAGCGCCGGCAGCGGCCGCGACTGGTTCACCAACCAAGATCGCAACTACGCGCCCGGCGGCAAGGACACGGTCATGGCCTACAGCCTGGTCCCCGAGCCGGCGAGCCTGGCGCTGCTGGGCCTGGGGGGGATGATGCTGCTCAAGCGCCGCGGCGGATAAGCCCGGCTTACCCAACGGTTGATAAAGTGCTCCGCGTGCGGCCCTGCCTGCGAGGAAGACGCCGGTGCGTGGTGACGACCGGGATTTCCCGATGACGCGCCGGGTTGGTTATCGACTTGGGCCTGTGATCGTCCATGCGTCACCGCCACCATCGGCCAGGACATACGTGCGGCTGCTTTGCTGTTCGGTGATGGTGATCTGCCGGGCCGTCGCCTGCACGGTCCACAGGGCTGCGCTGCCGGGGGCTTCCAGACCGACGCGATCGTCCTCCCGGCGCAGGTGCCAGCCCGCGACCGCGCCGCAGGTATCCAGCGCCATCGCGTGGATGCCGAGGCGCTCGGTCAAGGCATCGGGTTCGGTCCAGTAGCAGAGGATGCCCGAGCCGGGTCGGCCTTCGCCCATCTGGCCGGGCATGCAGTGGTAGGCGTCGTTGACATGCGCCCAGCGTTGGTCGACGCCGCGGCCGCCGACGAGGTTGAACAGTTTCATCCCCGCCCCACCCCGCCGGGCAACGAGTCGATCGGCGCCGGCGATCTTCAGGTTTAGTTCGCCGTCGCGATTGTTCAGCAGCCAGTTCCATTGGGTCTTCACCGGCCGGTCGCTGGTGATGTGGTCGACGATGAACACGGCGTGGGGTCCGCAGAGGATGGCGAAGCGGGCGAAGCGTGTGATGGGCCTGCCGTAGGTTGCCGCGGCCTCGCTGCCGATGACGCGCACGTCATCGCACTCGGCGGTGAGCAGTCGCCGCGCGCCGCGATCGGCCGGCGGGTCGATGCCTTCGCCGGGGCGCCACTGGCGGCGAGGCGGTTCCATTTGCTCGAGCACGCCGTCGGCGGTCCACGATTCCATGCGTTCGTCGGCCCCGCCCGAGACGCGGAAGATGCAGGTGTTGTGCATCTGGGTCGACGTTTCCAGTCGACGGATCATGTTGCGATAGCAACTGTGGCCGGCGTCGGTGAGCAGGCGCTGGTCGTTGTGGACGAGGATGATCGTGTTCATGTCGCGATGCAGGTGGCCGGGGCCGTTGAGCGGCGGGCCGCCGCCGTGCAGGGCGAGGACGGTGCGGCCGCCGTCGGCGTGCCAGGCGTCGCGCGCGATGCTGTTGCCGCAGTCGAACGCCAGCGTGGTATCCAACTTCGCCAGGCTCGGCGACATCGCCTCGGCCGCCTGCGCGATCAGCGGCAACGTGAGGAACCCCCACGACGTGCGCAGGCCGAACGACGCCTGGTCGTGCGGGCCCTGGGCCAGGTGGGTCGTGTACGTCCGGTCGAACAGCCAGCGCGCCAGGCCGGCCTCGGTTGGATGGGTCGCCTTGGCGCGTGCCGACAGGTGCATGAGCACGTCGGCGGTCGGCGTGAACACCGCGCCCGAGTCGTTGAAGTTGAGGCTGCGCGGGCGCGGGCCGGCGCCCCACCCGCTGGTCGGTCGGCTGTACAGGTAACTCGCCGCCGCCCATTTGGCGTAACCGATGTAGCGATCGATCGGCGCGAATTCATCGACCCGTTCACCGCACCGCTGCAGGGCTTCGCGTGCGATCATCACGGTGTAGATCGCATAGTTGGCATACTGCAACGACTCGGTGTGGCTGCCGTCGGCCTGGAAGATCCGCGTGCAGCCGGCCAGTTCCTCGCGCGACCGGGCCAGCAGGTCCTTGTCGCCGAGCACCGCGGCGATGCTCGCCAGCCCCGCCGTGAGCACGCACCACCAGTTGGCGACCGAGTGGGGAATGTCCAGCCAGTTGAGGCACATCTTCGCCGCGTGATCGCGCAGGAAGCTCGTCACCTCATCGCGCTCGGCGTCGGTCAACACGTCGGGCGCCAGGTCAACCACCGACGCCACCGCCCAGCAGAAGTGCGCGGTTTCCAGGTGGCCCAGCAGCGACCCGTCCTCGCGCGGCCGGTGGTTGCGGTAGTGCGGCCCGACCCAGTCGTCCAGCGGCCGGCGCACCAGCGAGAGCGTCACGTCGCGCAGCCACGCCGCCGTCTGGTCGGTCGGTTTGAGCGCGTGGGCCATCGCCGCGTCGGTGACGTACTCAGCCACCGGCCGCCACCAGTCGACCGTCTCGTTCCCGGTGAGCAGGCCGGGCTTGTCGACCCGCTGTTCGTTGCGGCGCAGCAGCGCCCAGTAAAAATCCGCGATCCGGGGATCGCGCCGCGCCGCATCCAACGCCGCGCGCTCGCCGTCGCTCAGAAACAACGCCATCGTTTCGCTCCGTTCACTTGCTTCGGTAAAACTCCCACGGCTCGAACACCACGTCGTGCATCACGACATGGCTCGGCTGGGCGACGACGAACCTGACCACCTCGGCCACGTCGTCGGGCTGGAGAAACTTCTCGTGCGGCACGGGCCGATCGCCCCAGAACCCCTTCGTGCTCACCGCGCCGGGGCTGACGATGCTGACGCGCACGTTGGCCTGCTTGCACTGCAGGCTCAGGCCCGCCGAGAGCATGTTCATCGCCGCCTTCGCCGCGCAGTACGCCGGCGCATTGGGGTTGGCGGTGCGGCCGGCGACCGAGCTGATGCTCACGACCAGCCCGCCGCGGTCGGCATCGACCTGCTGCACGAAATGCTTCGAGCACAGGAACATGCCCTTGACGTTGACGTCGAAGATGCGGTCGAAGTCGTCGACGTTCATCTCCGCCAGCTTCGCCGGCACGCTCAGGCCCGGCACGTTCACCAGCGTGTCGATGTGGCCGAAGTGCTCGGCGACCGCGGCGATCGCCTGGCTGACCGAGGTTTCATCGGTGACGTCGGCGACGACGGCGAACACGTCGCCGCCCATGTCGGCCCGCAGCTTGTCGAGCCTGGCCTTGTCGCGGCCGCTGATGGCGACCTTCGCGCCGGCGGCGGCGAGTTGACGCGCCGTCGCTTCGCCGATCCCGCCCGTTGTGCCGGTGACCAAGACAACCTGATCCTTCAATCGATCCATGATTCGTCCCTTCATTCAAATGCGTTCGTTCAACCCGTGGGGTCGACGATGATCTTGCCCGTGACTTCGCCGGCGATCATGCGGCCGATCCCCGACTCGATGCCGGAAAGGTCGGTCCGGTCGCTGATCAAGCGCGACAGGTCGACGTTGCCGTCGGCGGCCATGCGGTCGAGCAGCCGCACCGTGCGGCGAAAGTCCTCGTGGGTGTACACGCGGCTGCCGGTGATGGACATCTCCTTCAACGTCAACTTGAACAGGTCCGCCTCCGGGGGCTTGCCGAAGAACCCGACCTGCACGATCGAGCCTCGCACGCGGGTCGCTTCGATCGCCAGGCCCAGGCCCGGCGCTGAGCCGGACACCTCAAACGTCACGTCGAACCCGTCGCCTTCGGTCTTTTCATTGGCTTGCGCCGGCGTGTCGGCCTTGGCGTCGATCGTGTCGAAGCCGAACGATTCAGCCAGCTTCAGCCGCTCGTCGCTGACCTCGCTGATGGCGACCGACGCGCCGCAGGTGCGCGCGACCATCGCCACGATCAACCCGATGGGTCCGGCCCCGATGACCAGCGCCCGCACGCCCGGCTGCATCGCCGCGCGGCGTGTCACGTGCACGCCCACCGCGAAAGGCTCGGTCAACACCGCCAGTTGATCGTCCAGCCCTTCGGGCACGGCGATCACCTTGGCCGCGGGCGCGACGAAGTACTCGCCGAACGCGCCGTCCTCATGAATGCCCAGCAGCTTCAGCTTGCGACAGACGTGAACCAGCCCCTGCCGGCAGGCCTCGCATGACCCGCAACTGATCAACGGCTCGACGACCACGCGTTCGCCGGCGGTCGCCGCGACCTCGGTGTCGGGGCCGATCGCGTCGATGACGCCCACGAACTCGTGGCCCTGCACGACCGGCGAGACGGCGGTGGGATGGTGGCCCTGGTAGATGTGCACGTCGGACCCGCAGATGCCGGCCAGCGTCGTGCGGATGCGCACCCGGCCCGGGCCCGGTTCGGGGATGGGCCGCTCCCGCACGCGCATCGCGCCCCACTGCTCCGTGACGTTCGCCTTCATCGTCTGTGTCATCAGAAGTACCCGCCTTTGCGTACGACTTCGGTCGCGCTCATGCCGTCGTCGATCCACTGCTTGTAAACCTGCTCTTCATTGCGGACGGCCTCGGCGCGATCGAGCACCGCGACGGCGAGGCGGCGCGGCACGATCACCGCCCCGTCGATGTCGGCGAAGACGATGTCGCCGGGATGGATGTCGACGCCGCCGATGCGGATCGGCATCTGGTACCCGACCATGCGGAAGCGGCCGAGCATCGCGTTGGAGGTACGGTAACGATGCCAGACCGGGAAGTTCTGATCCAGCACGAGCCGGGTATCGCGGACGCCGCCGTCGATGATCGCGCCGCGGCAGCCGGCCCGAATCGCCGCCTTGGTCATCACCTCGCCCCACTGGGCGCTGGTGTCGTCTTCGCCGGTGTCCCAGACGACGACGCTGTGCGGATGGAGGGCTTCGAGCATGGCGGCGCGCTGCTCCATCTCGCCCTCGACGGTCAACGACTTCATGCCCTTGATGGTGAAGGCGACACCGGCCACCTTCATGTCACGCTCCAGCGGCAGGATCCGCGGCGGCAGGGTCTGGTACAGCAGGTGCATCTCGCGCAACACGTCGTTGACCGCGCCGGTGTACAACGCTTCGTATCGCCGACACAGCTCGTCGTCAGCAATGGCCAGCGGTTGAATTTCCGGTGGCGGCGGCGGTTGGTAGGTCATGGGCGAAGCTCCACGCGTTGGAGCGTCATTGGTACCGCGCCTCGCCGGGCGCGTCCATGGACGAGCCCGCCAGATTTTGCACATTCCGTCTGGTCCTGCTAACGTCCGGGCGATGGCGCGCAGACCGGCCGAGCACGATGCGGCCCCACGCGGCGACGACGATCGGTTCAACGCGACGATCGGGTCGATCGGGTTCGTCGTGCATCGCCACAAGCCCCTCGACTGGTCGATCCGCAACATCAGCAACGCCAACTACGACATCCTGGCCTTCGCCGTGTCGGGCCGGGCGCGGTACGAATGCGAAGGCGAACGTTTCGACGCGACGCGCGGCGTCATGCTGCACTTCCCCCGGGGCGTGCGCCACTCGGCGCGCAGCGACCCGCGTGCGCCGTGGTCGTTTTACTCGGTGGGGTTCGCCCTGCGGCCGCCGGACGACGAAACGCGCCGGGCGTTCGCCGACCTGCCGCGGTGGTTGAAGCTCGACAACTTCACGCAGATCAGCGACTACTTTCGGCAACTGCATCGGCTGTGGCGCACGCGGGAACCGGGGTATTCGATGGCCTGCCGCGGGCTGGTGCTGTTGCTGATGCAGCAGTATGCCGCGGCGGCCGAACGCCGCGGCCGCAACATCCCCCACGCCGACCGGATCGAACGCATCGTCGCCCGCATGCACGCCAACGTCGGCCGGGTCGATGCGGTCGGCGACCTGGCGGCGGAGGCGGGCTTAAGCGAGTCGCGCTTCCGATTGCTGTTTCGCGAACTGACCGGATGCTCGGTCACGCGATACCAGAACCGTCTGCGGATCACGACGGCCCGCGACCTGCTGGCCAGCGGACACTACAGCGTCGGCGAGGTGGCCGAGGAACTGGGCTTCCGCGATGTGTACTACTTCTCGCGGCTGTTCAAGCGATTCACCGGCCAACCGCCCTCGGCCTGCCGGCAGGGACGGGCCTGACGGACAAGCGGATCGTGCAACAGCAGCCGATTCATCTATTGCATGATCCGTCTGTCGGCGTATGCTCACGACCGTCAACGCATTGAAGCAGCGGAGATGGCAACATGGCGGTGAACCGGTTTGATCTGAGCGGCAGGACGGCGCTGGTGACCGGCGCGGCGACGGGGCTGGGCCGGGCGATGGCCGTGGGCCTGGCCGAGGCCGGGGCCGACGTCGTGGGCACGTACCACAGCAAGCCCGCCGACGCGACGAGGCAGGCGGTCGAGGCGACCGGGCGCCGGTTCACGGCGATCAAGGCTGACCTTTCGGATACGACGTCGATCGACAAACTGGTCGCCGACGTGCTGGGCCAGGTCGATCGCATCGACATCCTGGTGAACAACGCCGGCATCATCCGCCGGGCGGAACTGCTCGAGTTCACCGAGGCGGACTGGGACCAGGTCATGGACGTGAATCTCAAGAGCCTGTTCCTGCTCAGCCAGGCGATCGGTCGGCACATGGTCGAGCACAAACTGCCGGGCAGGATCATCAACATCGCGTCGATGCTCAGCTACCAGGGCGGCATCCGCGTGCCCAGC
>CAYYPN010000039.1:6214-13782 GCA_964473545.1 uncultured Planctomycetaceae bacterium | reverse complement strand
AACGGCGATTAGCCAACGATTACGGTGAATGGGGGCGGGTTTGGCCGTATCATAACCCGTATGTCAGGGACCCCCTTCACCAATCCCCATTTCAGGAGATGCCCATGGAGGCATATGAACGGCTGAAGCAAATCGTGGCCTCGGCGGAAGAAGACATCCGCAAGGCCGAGGGCGGCAACAAGGCTGCCGGCACCCGTGCCCGCAAGACCATGCAGGACGTCAAGGCCGCCGCCCAGGATGTCCGCAACGGCATCCTGGAAATCCGCGACCAGGGTGACGGCCCGGCGCCCGGCGGCATGGCGTAAACCTCGCCGCACGGCTGATGTGAAAATCCACGTGGCAAGCCCCGGTGCAGGCCCGGTCGACACCGACATACCCCGAGCCTTGCGAAATACCCCGGCCTGCAGTATCCATCTGAGCTCGCTCCGGCGCATCCGGCTATGGTTAAATGGTCATCGCCGTTGTGATGGTTGTGTCGTCTCATCGACCGCATGAGCGGCTCGATTTCCTCCTACCCCCCGCAAGGGCTGCTTGCCATGCCACCGACTCTCCTGTTTGACCTGTCCGATATCGACCTGGACCACGTGCTGTACGGCGTGGACGAGATCGAAGCGATCAATCCCCAACGCGGCGATATGCGACAACTCGATGCGGTCTGCTGGGCGCGTCACGGCGAAAGCAGCCTCGCCGCCGCGGGATTCAAGGACTGCCGCGAGGACGAGTTCTGGGTCCCCGGCCACATCCCCGGCCGGCCCCTGCTGCCGGGCGTGCTCATGATCGAATCGGCGGCCCAGCTCGCGGCGTTCATGATCAAAAAATTCCGCCAGGAACCGGGATTCCTCGGCTTTCTCGGCTGCTCCGACATCAAATTCCGAGGCCAGGTCACCCCCGGCCAGCGGTTCTACATCATCGGCCACGAGACCGACTACCGCCCGGGCCGCCGCTTCCGTTGCGTTACGCAGGGCCTGTGCGAAGGCAAGGTCGTCTTCGAGGGCGTGATCCACGGCATGAGCATGTAAACGCCCTTCCCAGCCTCTCTGCAGGCCCCGTCCACGGGCTTTGGCGAGCCGATCGGCCGACCGGCCGCGTCCTTGATGCATAGGATGCTTTTGTCTCGCCGGTTCACGTGGAGGAACAAGCCCATGATGCCCGTTTCTGCCCGACCGATTGTGGCGGCGCTGCTGTTGACCACGGTCCTGCCAGTACAAGTCCGGGCGGACAAGGTCGACGATGCGGTGCGGCGCGGCGTCGATTTTCTGCTCCGCACGCAGAACGAAGACGGCTCGTTCGGCCCCGATAAGCGGAAACACAAAACCGCGATGACCAGCCTGTCGCTGCTGGCGATGGCGGCGGTGGGACGCCTTCCGGCCAACGACACCGAGGCCGGCCACGCCGTCCGCCGCGGCGTCGATTTCATCCTCCAGGACGACCGCCAGAACGACAACGGCTATTACGGCCACCAGGACGACTCCCGCATGTACGGCCACGGCATCACGACCCTCATGCTGTCGGCCCTCCTGGGCATGGGTGCCGACGCCGAGCAGGATGACCTGATCCGCCAGCGGCTGGAAAAAGCGATCGACCTGATCCTGCTCGCCCAGAACACCAAGGAAAACAGCAAATTCTACGGCGGTTGGCGCTACCGCCCCGGCTCCAACCAGGGCGACATGAGCCTGACCTGCTGGCAACTCATGGCGCTGCGGTCGGCCAACAACGCCGGGCTGGAGATCCCCTCCGAGGCGATCGATCGCGCGGTGGTGTTCCTCAAGAACTGCTACTATGAGAAGAGTCGCCAGTTCACCTATCGCCCGGGCCAGAAGGGCGGACGCTACTCCGACACGTCCATGGCGGTGCTCAGCCTCCAGGTCAGCGGCCGGTACGAAGCGAAGGAAGTGATCCAGGCCAGCGACTGGCTGCTCAAGTACGACCTGAACTGGAGCGACAAGTGGTTCCTCTACGGCACGTACTACTACGCCCAGGGGATGTACCAGCGCGGCGGGGCGCATGCCGATCATGCCGAAGCCGCGGTGGCGCAGATGCTCCTGCCGCGCCAACGCGAGGACGGATCCTGGCGAGGCAAGTTCAAAAACGAGCAGGAGCCGGTCTACGCCACGGCCATGGCCCTGCTGGCCCTTAGCGTCAAGTACCACTATCTGCCGATCTATCAGCGATAACCGCGCCAATGCCTGACCGCCCCGCCGCTCGGCGGACGTCGGTTAGAATGTCTCGACTTCATGGAGGGCCACCGGATCATGTCCACTGCGCTGCGATCATATTGGGTCCGGGGTTTGATGTTCACGCTGGTCGCCATGGTCAGCGGCGGACAAGCGGTTCATGCCGACGCGGTCGACGACGCGGTGCGGCGCGGCATCGACTACCTGCTTGAAAACCAGGAGGAAGACGGCGCCCTGAGTTATGAACGCAAGAAGCGCGGCGCCAACGAAAACGCCATGACCAGCCTGGCGCTGCTGGCGATGGCCGCCGTCGGCCACCAGCCAACCGACCCGACGACCGAAGGCCGGGCCATGGCCCGGGCGATGGACTTCATCCTCCACGAAGACCGCATCGCCAAGGATGGGTACTTCGGCAAGTCCGATGGCTCGCGCATGTACGGCCACGGCATCACCACCCTCATGCTCGCCGAGATGCTGGGCATGGGCGTCGACGACGAACAGGATCGCCTCATCCGCGAGCGCCTCGAACTGGCGCTCGACCTGACCCTCCGCTCGCAGAACAAGAACCGCAAGAGCAAGTTCTACGGCGGATGGCGCTACACCCCCGGCAGTAACGACGCGGACATGAGCGTCACCTGCTGGCAACTCATGGCGCTGCGGTCGGCCAAAAACGCCGGGCTCGACGTCCCCGCCGAAGCCATCGACCGGGCCATTGCGTTTCTCAAAAACTGCTACCACGAGAAAAGCCACCAGTTCGCCTACCAGCCCGGCCAGGGGGGTCGTTACAGCGACACGGCCATGGCGCTGCTCAGCCTGCAGGTCTGCGGGCAGTACGAAGCGCGCGAAGTGATCGAGTCCAGCGACTGGCTGCTCAAGTACGACCTGCATGCCGGGGAGAACTGGTTTTTCTACGGCACCTATTACTTCGCCCAGGGCATGTACCAGCGCGGCGACGCCCACGCCGACCACGCCCGCCACGTCGTCGAACAGATCATGCTCAAGCAGCAGAAGGAGAACGGTTCCTGGCACGGGCGCCGCCACGAAGAGAACCGGGTCTACGCCACGAGCATGGCGCTGCTGGCGCTGAGCGTGCGTTACCACTTCCTGCCGATCTATCAGCGGTGACCGTTGCCGCGCGGCGACGCCGGGCCGACAATGACCGGCGTGCCTGGTGAACCTGATCCATTCGGACCGCCGATCCAACCGAACCTCGACCGCGGCGTCGCGGTCGGGCCGGATGTGCCCTTGGAATCGTGGCGTTTGACCGTGCCCGGCGGAGCGGGTTGCTACCTGCTGGCCGACGAGGACGAGCAACCGGTGTTGCTGGCGACGGCGGCGGGCATGCGGCAGGTCGTCGTTCATCGCCTGACCACGCGCGAGGACGAACTGCCGAGCAAAAGGACCGACTATCGCGCGGTGGTGCGGCGTGTGCTCTGGCGGCGGACCTACAGCCGCTTCGAAGCCGACTGGGTCTTCCTCGAAAACGTGCGGCAGCTCTACCCCCGGCAATATGCAAACATGATCCGCAAATGGCGCGGGCACTGGCTGCACATCGACATGGCCGACGACCATCCCCGCCTGGTCGCGACCACCACCCCGCCGACCGCCGGCTCGACGCTGGGCCCGCTGCCGACGGCGTCGGCCGCCCGCGCGACCATCCAGACCCTGCAGGACGTGTTCGACCTTTGCCGCTACCACGAGATTCTCGTGCAGGCGCCCCACGGCCAGGCGTGTGCCTACAAGGAAATGGGCAAGTGCCCCGCCCCCTGCGACGGCACGGTCAGCATGGACCACTACCGCGGACAACTCGACGAAGCGATCGACATGCTGGCGGCGGGTCCGGGCCCGTGGATCGAACGATTGACCGAGGCGATGCAGGCGGCGTCGCGCGAGTTGGCGTTTGAACAAGCGGCGCGGCTGAAGTGGCGCATCGATGCCGCGGCAAAATTGAAACGCCCCGAATTGCGCTGGTGTCGGCCGCTGGAACAGGCGCGCTGGCTGAGCGTGCAGCGCGGCTCGCACAAGGGCGCCGCCCGCCTGTTTGCCGTACTCGGGCCGACCCTCCGGTTCCTGGGCGAACTGCCACGCCGCGACATGAATGCGCAAATCGAATGGGTTGCCGCCAACCTCCCCCCACTGCTGCAGGCGCCGATCGAACCGATCGACACCGCCGGCGCCGAACGGCTGGGGCTGGTCGCCTGGTGCCTGTCGCGCGGCGACCGTGAGCCGGGCGTGTGGCTCGACGCCAACACACCACCGACGCCCCGGGTTCTCGCCGAGGCGGTGGAACAGGTCAACGCGATGCGTGAATCGTCCGGCGAATCACCCGATCAGGACGATCGGACTTCAGACGCTTCGGATTCTTCGGCGGGTTGATCGTCGGACTGGGCCGGCGCTTCTTCGGAAGCGGCCGCCTGCCTGGGCTGGCGTGCGGCGTGGGGGGCCTGCTGCTCCACCGCGGCCAGCACGTCGCCGGCGCCCTTGTACTTCCAGTCGTCGAGCTTGATGCGCCTGCCGTCGGAAGCGTGCACGATGGCGATGCCTTTGGAATCCCACCGGTCGTAGTCGATGTTTTCGACCTGGTCCCAGGCGATGGACTTGCCGCCGTAGTGCAGGCCGGTGTCGTCGGCGTAGAGCTTGCGCGCCGCGTGCAACTGGAGGTTGATGAACAGGAGGATGGCCACGGGGAAGCAGACCGCCGCCCAGGCGAACTGCATGTTGATGTCCTGCTGCGTGCGGGGCAGGTCGGGTTGCTCCGAGGCGGGGTAGCCGGCTTCGGCCAGCCGCTCCTGCCAGTTGTCGTGCAGGACCCAGCCCGGCGGTGTCGCCGACTCATCCCAGTAGTGGGCGGTCTGGCTGATATCGTTGGCCCGGGGCCAGGCCACCGCGCCGTCGTAGACAAACCAGGCCCCGAACACCAGCGCCGCGACCGCGATGATCAGCAATCGCACCGCCCATTCCGTATTGATCTTCGTCTTGACCGTCATCGTGCCTCTCGTTGGATCACGCCTCAGTGACCATATCGGTCGATCACATCCATCGCCCGCAACCACCAGCGGGTCACCGCCTCACGCGCCCCGGGCACCCGCAACATCCAGTCGAACCCGCCATCATCGACCTTGCGCACGGGAATGCGCGGCAGGTGCGCCCCGCTGCTCAATGCCCAGGTCAAAAACGCGCTGGTCTCATGGATCATCCGCTCACGGCGGTCCGGCCCGAATCGCATCAGTGAGCCTCGCTTGATTCGGTGACTTCACTGGAAGTGTTCACTTCAACCTGATCGTACCGCATAGTGTAGGTCCCCTCAACGCGGGTTTCGCCCCGTCGCGGAATTCCCCGCCTCCACCGCCCAACGACCGCCCCACTGTCCACGTTCCGCGGACGCCGCCCAGCCCTCCACGCGCCCGAACCACTCGCGCCACGGCCGGGCGACCGACCGGTCCGCGCAGGCCAGGCCCTGGTCGACCAGGTACTCGTTCACAAACAACCCGTCGTCCCGATACACCAGCGCCGCGCCGATGCCCGCCGGGCAGATCGCCATGACACGCCGATTCAGCAATGCCTCGGTCAACCACGCCGTCGCGACGCCCGGCCCCTCCGGTTCCGCCGCCACGCCGTACAGGTCGAGCCCGATCGTCGCCCCGGCGTCGGTGGCCAGGACCAGCCGCGTGGGCCCGTCGATGCGCGTCACACGGCCGGTCCGCCGCTCGGACCCCGCCGGTGCGTCCTGCAGGATGAGGCTTACGGCCAGCAGGACCGCCCCGGCGGCAATGAGCACGATCCGCCGCCGTCGACGACGTCGTTGCCACTGCTCCAGGGTCGGGGCTGCACCAGTTTGGCCCATGATGCCGCCAGTCTAACGTTACAATGCGGGTAATGGATCGATATGACCACCAGATCGACCGGTTGCGGCAATGGCGCGGGCGCAGCGAGCCCGACTCGGGTCTGAGCTTTATCGCCGACCAGTTTCAGCGTGAGATCGCCCGGCCGCATCGTCAGCTTGCCGCGTTCGTCGAGCACTGGCAGGAACTGGTCCCGGCCGAACTGGCGGCGCACACCGCGTTGCGCTCGTTCAGTCGGGGCACGTTGCGCGTGGCCGTGGCTGACAGCGCCACGTTGTATCAACTCGATCGCCAGTTGCGCGGGGGACTGGAACGCGAACTGCGCAACCGCTGCAAGTCGACCCTGCGGCGGGTCAAGCTGGAGCTTGAACCGCTGGACGATCCGACCGGCCAATAGAAAAAGGCAACCAGAAGCGGGTGCTTCTGGTCGCCCGGAGGGAGAAAGAGAGACGCCAAAGGGATGTCTGCGGCGCGGGGTACCCGTCAGCTCAACAAGCCGTCGGTAACCTCCACCGCGGGAGCAAGCTGCTTTTCGATGCTTTCGATCTGTTCGGGGGTCAGCTTGAGCATGTCAATCGCCGCCGGGTCGAACTCGAGGCTGTCGACGGTGCGACTGAACCCGATGCCCGATCGTGCGGCGATCACGTCGGCGACATGAACCACGGCCACGAGGGCCTTGGCTTCGCCGGGGACTTCGGCGGGCCGATGGTGGTAACCGGCGACCTGGCCGAGAAACGAGGGGAACTTCCACTTGTCACACAGGGCTTGGCCGTACTGCTCGTGGGTGACGCTGAATACTTCAACCTCCGCCTGGCGGAAGGTCTTGTCATCGCCGAGGCGTTCGACGACCTGGATGAGTTTGCCGCGTCGGACCTGCATTTCGACCATGATGCCCATGTCATGGACGAGTCCGCCGAGGAACGCTTCGTCATCGAGGTCGAAGCCGGCCTCTTGCGACAGCAGGCGCGAGCCGACGGCCACGGCGATCGAGTGTTCCCAGAGATCGCGGGCGGCGAATTCAGGGCAGAGCTTGCCGCCGCGGAACAGCTTGGCCAGCGACGCGGCGACGGCAATGTTCTTCACGGCGTTCAGCCCCAGCAGCACGATGGCCCGATTGATCGAGCCGATCTGCCCGGGCAATGCATAGAAGGCGCTGTTGACGACCTTGAGCACGCGGGCCGACAGGGCCGGGTCGTTGCTGATAAGCATGTGCAGGTCCTGGGCCGTCGAGGTCGGATTTTCGACCAGGTCGACGATGCGGACCGTGATTTCGGGGAGGGTGGCGATGTGTGCGACTTCGTTGATCGCGCCGCCGATAATCTTGTCCCGCTGGGCGAAGCTCATGGCGTTCGGATCGAAGTTCGCGGTCGTCGTTGACATGCCGTGCTCCACTGCTCCGCTCCGGGTGGCGACACACACAGCATCGGGTGGGGTGAACCCGGGGTTTGATGTGGAAATCAGAAAAACGTCCCGACGTCGGGAATCGACCCCTGCGCAAACGTCACAGCCGTCACAGTTTCACGAATGGACTGCTCACGCCCGCAACGACTCG
>CAYYPN010000039.1:0-6204 GCA_964473545.1 uncultured Planctomycetaceae bacterium | reverse complement strand
GGCGCGATGGCTGATCTGGTTCTTCTGGTCAGCGGGAAGCTCCGCCACGCACAGGTCACGGTCGGGCAGGTAGAAATGCGGATCGTAGCCGAACCCGTTATTCCCACGAGGCGAGTCGACGATCCGCCCGGGCAAGGCACCCCGCGCCACGGCCCAGGTCCGCCCGGCATCGCACAAGGCCATGACACACTCAAAGCGAGCCGTGCGTCTTTCCAGGGGGATGCTTCGCAGGGCATCGACGAGCTTGCGGTTATTGGCCGCGTCACGGGTCGGGCGTTCGCCGTCGACCTCGGCGTAGCGGGCGCTGCGCACGCCCGGGGCGCCGTTCAACGCGTCGACGGCCAGGCCGCTGTCGTCGGCCAGGCACAGGCGGCCGGTCGCTTTGGCGTAATACCGGGCCTTGAGCTGGGCGTTGGCGATCAAGGTCGGCTGATTCTCATCGGGCTCGGGCAGGTCGACCCCGGCGTCGGCCAGGGATTCGACGGCGATGTCCGAGGGGCTGAAAATCGCGCGCAGTTCATCGACCTTGTGCGGATTGGCGGTGGCCAGGAGGATGGCGGGCAACGTCGACATGCGGGCAAAGTAGCGGGCGGCGCGGTTGGCTTCAATGCGATACAGCATTACAATTCCTCCCCCCCACGCCTCGCCCCCACCAGTAACAGGAGACCGGCCATCGCAGCTTCAAACAGTTCACAACCCGGCGGCCCGGATCAGCCCTTGCGGGTGGTGATCATCGGCTCAGGCCCCAGCGGCTTCTACGCCGCCGACGCCCTGCTCAAGAGCGATCTGAACGTCCAGGTCGCCATGCTCGAGAAGCTGCCCGTGCCCTACGGGCTGGTGCGCTTCGGCGTGGCCCCCGACCACAGCAAGATCCGCAACGTCATCAACATCTACGAGAAGGTCGCCGCCGACGGCCAGTTCAGCTACTGGGGCAACGTCACCGTCGGCAATGACATCACCACCGAAGAGCTGCGCGAGCATTTCGACGCGCTGATCTTCGCCTTCGGCGCTGCGACGGATCGCCGCCTGGGCATTCCCGGCGAAGAACTGCAACGCAGCTACACCGCGACGAGCTTCTGCGCCTGGTACAACGGCCACCCGGATTTCCGTGACCTGGACTTCGACCTGTCCCACGAGGTGGCGGTGGTGATCGGCCAGGGCAACGTGGCGATGGACGTGGCCCGCATCCTCGCCATGCCCGCGGATCGGCTGGCCACGACCGACATGGCCGGCCACGCCATCGAAATCCTCCGCCAGAGCCAGGTGCGCGAGGTTCACATCGTCGGCCGCCGCGGACCGGCGCAGGCCAAGTTCACCCCCAAGGAGATCGGCGAGCTGGGCGAGATCGACGATTGCGACGTCATCATCGACCCGCAGGACCTGGCGCTCAGCGAAGCCGACCAGGCTGAGCTCGAGATGCCCGAGAACAAGGCCCACGCCCGCAATTACCAGATCATGAAGGAATACGCCCAGCGCGGCGACACCGGCGCCCAACGCAAGATCGTCCTGCGCTTCCTGCTCAGCCCGGTCGAACTATGCGGCAAGGATGCGGTCGAACAGGTCGTGTTCCAGCAGAACCAACTCGTCGGCGAGCCGGGCCACCAGCGGGCCGAGGGCACCGGCGATACGGTGACGATGGACTGCAGTCTGTTTTTCCGCAGCGTCGGGTATCGCGGCGTGCGGCTGCCGGGCGTGCCGTTCGACGACAAGCGCAGCGTCATCCCCAACGACCACGGCCGGGTCAAGGGCGCCGACGGCATGTACTGCACCGGCTGGATCAAGCGCGGGGCGTCGGGCCTGATCGGCACCAACAAGGCCGACAGCCAGGAAACGGTCACACAGTTGCTCGCCGACGTGGGCGACCTCACCCCGGCCACGCAGCGTGAGGATCAGCAACTGGCCGATCGCCTGGCCGAGCGCGGGGTGCGGGTGGTCAACTTCGCCGACTGGAAGAAGATCGACGATGCGGAGATTGCGCGGGGCCAGGCCCTGGGCAAGCCGCGCGAGAACTTCACCACGGTCCAGGAGATGCTGGCGGTGCTGGACTGACGTGCCGGTGGGGCGTGGCCCCCAGGTTGCCTATCTTCATGCGACAACTGTGAATGCGTGCGGCCGGACCCTTCACGGGGTCAATAATGCCTTGGGACCTGCCATGCCGGCATCCGTAATGTGGAAAATTCAGTTGACTCGCCGATGACGTCCTGTAAACTTACCTGCAAAGGTCGACAGGATGGTCGGCCAGCATTTCGCTTTGGGAAGAGCGAGATGTCTTGACAAGCGACGCACATCAACGGACGGGCTTTTGTTATGGCCCGGGCGTGTGCCAACCTTGTCGGAAGGTAAGAGTAGAGAGAGTCACTGCAAACATTCTGGACGCCGAAGGACGGTGGTATCGTTGCACGATGCTTACCGGTTTCGGTGACAGCGAGACCAGGGAAGGATGCTGTCCATGCGAGGGTTTAGCGAGAGAGATCGAACGATGAACATACGAAGGCTTGCGACGTTAATCGTGGGGTTAAGCCTGGCATGCGCCCCGGCGACCTCGGCCGATGTCGCGACGAACCCCGATCCGTGGAACTTCGTCCACACCATCGTGGTCGGCGAACCCCCCACCACACCCGCCGACGCGGTCGATACCAACAGCACGACCAGCCCCTTCGCCGGTGTGATCGCCGTGCAGACCGATGACGGCAGCCAGACCTACTTCGGCTCGGGCTTCGCCGTCGACGCCACCCACATCATCACCGCCGCCCACACCTTCGACACCAACTACGACGGCGTCGTCGACGTCAACCTCGGCGATACCGACTTCACCTTCAACTTCGGCTCAACCACGACCCAGTCGGGCCTCGCGTCGGTCACGCTGCACCCGGGCTGGGGCTCGGGCAACCCGTTCCACGACGACGTGGCCATCGTCGAACTCAACAGCCCCATCCCCGGCGGCATGCCGACTTACAACCTCAGCCCCTACGCCTTCCTGCCGACCAATAACAGCTCCAGCCATCGCCACATTTACATGGTCGGCTACGGCAAGACGGGCACGGGCCTGACCGGCTATTCCGGCGACCCCAACGCCCTCGTCAAACGCGTCGGTGAAAACATCGCCTCGACCGCCGGCGAACAAGTCGCCGGCATCAGCCACGACGACGACAGCGCCGCCCGCATCGTCGAACGATTTCTCTACGACTTCGACCGCGACGTCGCCTTCACCGCCGACCCGCTCAACGATGGGACCTCCCTCGGCAATGATCGCGAAGTCACCATCGCCCCCGGCGACTCGGGCGGACCGGCCCTGCTGTGGAACGATCACAACAACGACTCGACCATGCAGAACAACGAACTGAGCGTGTTCGGCATCAACACGCACGCTTCGAGCTACTACCCGTATAACGACGACCCCGACTTCGGATCGGTCGCCGGCGGCGTGGTCGCCAGCAGCGTCGGCGGATGGGCCCAGCGCGTGTTATCCGATCCCACCAATGGGTTCAGCGGCAACTACGCCCCCAACCAGTGGACCAAGGTCGAGCCGGAGAATTCCAGCGTCGACGATTCGGGCGCGCCCGAGACGGTCGTCATCACCAGCGTCGACGACGTGATCAGCGGCGGCGCGTACACCGAATACAAGGTCACCCTCGCCGGCGACGGCACGGTCAGTTTCAACTGGGAGTTCATCCCCTACGACTCGACGCCCGGCAAGGAAGTGTTCGGCTACATGCTCGACGGCGTGCGGACGTCGCTGAGTTCGCCGGACCCGAACCATCCGACGACGGTCATCGCGCTGTTCGGCAGCGAAAGCATCGCCGTGACCCAGGGCCAGGAGTTCGGGTTCTATGTCCAGTCGATCGACGGGGCATTCGACCCGGGTGAGGCGATCATCGATCGCTTCAGCGCGCCGATCCCCGAGCCGGCCACGCTCCTCCTCGCCGGACTGGGCGTGACGGTGCTGACCCATCGGCGACGCGTTCGCACCGGCTCATAACGTAAACCCAATCCACCCCGATACACCAGCCCCCGCAGCGACAAAGCCCGGAACGATTGTTCCGGGCTTTGTCGTATGGTTTGCGCTTGTGCGTGAGGCTGTCGGTGTTCAGCCTTTGGCCTGCTTGTACAACTCGGCCACGCGGGACCAGTCGACGACGTTCCACCAGGCGGCGATGTAGTCGGGTCGACGGTTCTGATAGTTCAGGTAGTAGGCGTGTTCCCAGACGTCGAGGCCCAGTACGGGCGTACCGGTGCATTCGGCAATGCCGCTCATCAGGGGGCTGTCCTGGTTGGGCGTGGAGCAGATGCAGAGCTTGCCGTCGCCGCCGACGCACAACCACGCCCAGCCGGAGCCGAAGCGTCCGGCCGCGGCGTCGGCGAACTTCTGCTTGAAGTCGTCGAACGACCCGAAGGTGCTCTTGATGTCCGCGGCCAGGTCGCCGCCGGGCTCGCCGCCGCCCGAGGGGGACATGATCTGCCAGAACAGGGTATGGTTGGCGTGGCCGCCGCCGTTGTTGCGGACCGCGGTCTGGATGTCGGCGGGGACGTTCTTGATGCCGGCGATCAATTCCTCAACGCTCTTGCCCTGCAGGTCAGCGTGACCTTCAAGGGCGGCGTTGAGCTTGTTGACGTAGCCGCCGTGGTGCTTGTCGTGATGGATCTCCATCGTGCGCGCGTCGATGTGCGGCTCGAGAGCATCGAAGCTGTAGGAAAGATCGGGCAGTGTGTGGGCCATGGTGCTCGGACTCCGGATACATGTAAGGGGTGGTTCCAGTTGATGCGGCGACAACGCCGTCGAATGAACCATATGCCCGCCCGACAAGCGAATCAAACCGGATGCCCGGGGCGCTTTAATCCGTTGCAGGTCCCTCAAACCGCTCGTAACCGCTCAGGTCCAGCCGACCCGGCGATCCGGCCCACGGCGCGCCGACCTCGCTCGGCAGGGCGAAGCGATCGAAGCATTCGGCAAACAGCGACTCGATCCCCCGGACGGCCATCACCCGGCCCTCCGCTTCGTCGGCGCGGGCGATCGGCTGCACGTGGGCCGAATCGATGGTTCGCACGGGGACGCAGGCGCTGACGCCGTTGATCAGACGGGTCACTTCCATCGCGTTCTCGATCTCGCAAAGCGACCGGTCGGCCGGGCCTTCCAGGCGGTCGATGAAGTTTTCCATCATGGCCAGGCGCGGACCCCCGCTGCCTTCGTCACGATGCTCCAGCACGTGGTCGCCCTGGCGCAGCTCCACGCTGGCCGGGTGCATGCGATGGATCGAACCGGTGTCGCCGATCCAGTCGATGGTCGGCTGATGCGACTGGCCACAGGCGTGGGTCAGGAGTACGAGAATTTCCACGCCGGACTCGGTCACCGCGCGGAAGGCGCCGGTGTCGTAGTTTTCGATGTCACGCGCGCGGTAAAGCTCCGCTTCGACCCGCACCGCCCGGGCCGAATCGCGCATCGTCGGCCCGCCGAGGTACAGCGCCAGGTTGGTCTGGTGGGCCAGGGCGTTGTTGGCCGGGCTGTCGAGCACCCAACGCCCGTCGCGCTGCAGGCGACCGGCCCAGTCGTTGCGGTTGTAGTAGCTGTCGGAACGAGGCCAGCAGGCCATCACCCGCACACGCCGCAACGCGCCGATCGCGCCGTCGAGGATCAACTGCTTGGCCCACTGGGTCGTCGCGCCGTACGTGTCCTGGTATCCGACGTGCACGCAGCGGCCGGTCCGATCGCGCTGGGCGATCATCTCCCGGGCGTCCTGGATCGTGGCGGTGATCGGCTTTTCGCAGTGAACGTGCAGGCCCTTATTCAAAGCCGCGGTCACAAACGGCAGGTGCGAGTCGATGCTCGTGGCGATCAAGACCGCATCGAGGTCCGGATGATCGAGCAACGCATCGACGCCCTGCACGCGGGCGGTCTGATGCTGCGCGACGATGTCCGCCACCGGTCCCTCCGGGGTCGAGCGGGAGACATCCGCCGCGGCGAGACGCGCGCGTTCGTGCGGGATCGCCTGGTCCAGCAGTCGTATCAGGCTCGCCGCATAACCCCCGACGCCGATGCTGCCGATGTGAAAAGGTCTGGTCATGGTCACGTTACGGATTCCAATGGGTGCGGGGTCAGGAACGTCCGCTTGTACCATGGCCCCCCACACGACACAACGCCCCCACCAGGCCCGGAATGTCATGGGGATCGGCCTCGACCGCGACCTGCAGCCCATGCCCCCGGCAGGT
>CAYYPN010000038.1:0-14154 GCA_964473545.1 uncultured Planctomycetaceae bacterium | reverse complement strand
GACTTCGACGATGTCGAATTGCTGAAGGCATTGCGGTGCTCCGCATTCGTAAACCGGCACGATCGATCTGTATCCGACACGGATCGAACCGGCAGGTCTCCCGCAGCGCGACGGACGCGATGGCGACAGTGTTGCCCCGCTGCTGAACGATCCCGACGCAGGCAAGTGGCGACACGCCACCGTCTGCACGTTCGGCCCCGATGACGCCCACCTCTGGCCCTACGGCAGCCACCTGCACAACAGTTACTGTCACGCTTGGAGTTGCACCCCGACTTGGTTTATTCGTGCGAGACGGTACGATGCCCCTACATTCATGTGCCGCACAACTGTCTGCGCACCTGCCTGGGATGGTGAGTATGACGTCGTTAGTCCATCATGAACCGGCACGAAATACGCCGATCGTTCGGAAAGTTGATGTCGTGGTTGCGGGGGCGGGCCCCGCGGGCATCGCCGCCGCCATTGCCGCGGCGCGCGCCGGGGCCCGGGTCACGTTGATCGAAGCACACGGACAACTTGGCGGCGTGTGGACCACGGGATTGCTGACATGGATTCTCGACGCCGGCAACAAGCCTGGCGTCATGACCGAGATTATGGAAGTCCTGGCCCTTCGCGGCGCTCGGCGCGGCAGGGCCTACGACACCGAGCAAATGAAACTGCTGCTCGAACAGATGTGCCTTGAGGCCGGCGTACACGTGCGACTTCACACGCGCCTTGTCGCCGCCGCGTGCAACGCGGACAACCGACTGACGACTGCCGTCACAGAGTCCAAGTCGGGACGCGAGGCCTGGCAGGCCAAAGTGTTTATCGATTGCACCGGTGATGGTGATCTGGCCGCACGCGCCGGTTGTTCGTTCGACATCGGTCGACCCGCCACCGGCCCTGGCAGTACCGGTCCCCAGAACGCCGGGCAGTGCCAACCGATGACCCTCATGTGCCTGATCACCGGCATCGACCATGACGCGACCGCCGAGTTTCACGACCGCACCGACCGTCCCTGGTCGGCCCCAAAAGACGCGCTGTTCGCCGAGTTTCAGCGTGCCGGCGTCGAATCGAGCTATGGCAAACCCACCATCTTCTGTGTTCGCGACGGGTTGTATGCATGGATGATCAATCACGAATACGGTCCGTCGGCGATTGACGCCCAGCAGATTACCGACGCCACTATCAATGCCCGCGCCGAACTGCACCGGAACATCAACGCACTACGCACCCTCGGCGGCATCTGGAAAGATATCCGCATCCTCGCGACCCCCGCTCAGATCGGCGTGCGTGAAGCCCGGCGCGTCCACGGCAGATACCTCGTGAACTTCGACGACATGCTGCGCGGCGCGCGGTTCGACGATGCGGTCTGCCGTGTGACCTTCGGCATCGATGTCCATGCGACCGGCGGGAAGAAAACGGGCAACACCGCGATCGAGCAGTCCGAGGGCAAAGGCAAGACCAGGCCGTACGATGTGCCGTACCGCTCGCTGCTGGCCGCGGACGTCGATGGCCTGTTGCTGGCCGGGCGCTGTATCAGCGGCGATTTTCTGGCGCACTCCAGCTACCGGGTGACCGGTAATGCGGTAGCCATGGGCGAAGCCGCCGGGGTCGCCGCCGCGGTCGCATCACGCAAGGATATCCTGCCTCACGAATTGGACTATATCGCTGATCTCAATCCGCTCTTGCCACCGATCGCACCGTCATAGTGTGTGCCTGGCGCGGTTTCACTTGCAACGTCTTGTTATGGTGCCACACCTTGAGCCCGCCAGGGGCACGGTGTGACCACGCCAGCATACATACCTTGAGCCGGGGGGATCAAGGTGTGGCACGCGACAGAGAAACGGAAAGCGCGCTAATACGGTTCTTTCCTGAAACTCGTGCCCACTTCAAAGCCCTGATATTCGATACGCCGACGGCGGACCGTTGTCCGATCGCGTGGGTTTGAGTCAACCGACCCCTGACCTGTATGGACGTTGTCCGGGTGATCCGGGGGTGATTCGGGGCCAGGTTTGGCCCCGGCGGTTGCCTCTCGAAGATGCGCCGGACCACGACAGCGCGCACGAGCTTCACGGGGAATCGGTATGAATTGGAACCAAGGCGGTTTGCCCCCGTTTGGTGGCCTCTGAAAACAACACAAGCGCACGCGTTGCATGGGCTTGAGCGATTGGAACCAACGGAGAGGGCGGGATTCGAACCCGCGGTAGGAACCTTAATCCCTACGCCGGTTTAGCAAACCGGTGCCTTCAGCCGCTCGGCCACCTCTCCAGGCAAGCGTCGTATCGTGGCACGCGGCCATAGCCTTGTCAAATGTTAGTTCGCCGCCCCGCCGGCCAGTTCATCCCGAGTCCGGTTCTCGTACCGCCACGTTCGCGAGCCGCCGGACCTGGGCGTGGGCGTGGGCGGCGGTGCACCGTGCGCGTGTGAGGATGCCGGTGGTTTTGAGCACACGGTCTTTTTTGGAGGATGAAATGCGGCATGCCGGCTAACGGGCGGCCGCGATCCGACCGTGCCTGCCCGGTCTTCACCGGCGACACAAACCGCCGGCTGTCGTTTTCGCTTACACGTTGTTGTCCCGATCCATGGCCACCCGGATCGGATCGCGGTTCGCGTCGCCGGCCAGGTGCAGGGTCTGGGTCGGGAACGCGAAGTCGATCCCCGCCTCGTTGTACCGCCTGAACAACTCGAGGTTGAACTTCTGGCAGTGGGCCAGGTATTCCCACCAGTCCGGCGGGCGATGCCAGTAGTACACGACGATGTTCAACGACGCGGCATTGAAATCGCTGAACGACACGCGCGGCGGGAAGTTGGCGGGATTGTCCGGGTCGTCGGCGTCGTAGACGTTCTCGCGGATCCCGTCGGACTTGAGGATGTCCTTGATGATCTGCAGCGCCTGTTCGACCTTTTCGGCGGGCGTGTCGTAGGTGATCGTCACGTTCATCACGCGCCGGATAAAGGGGCGTGCCCCGACGTTGATCACCGCATCGTTGATGATGTTGCCGTTGGGAATGGTCATCAGGTGACCGTCGAGCGTGCGCATGCGGGTCGAGCGGAAGCCGATCTCCTGGACCGTGCCCAGTTCGTCTTTGAACTTGATGAACGATCCGACGAGGAACGGGCGGTCGAAGAAGATGGTGATCGACCCGAAGATATGCTTGAGCGAATCCTGCGCCGCGAGGCTGACCGCCAGGCCGACGATGCCCAGCCCGGCCAGCCAGCTTGCGATGTTGGCGCCGAGTACGTTCTGGGCGATGAACAAGACGCCGATGACCAGCACGAACAGCCGCAGCGCCTTGCGGAATAAAGGCACGACCATGTCATCGAGGTCGCTGCGTGTCCGCCGCGTCAGGCGATAAGCCACCACCTCCACCACCGCCACCAGGTTGTACAGGTACCAGAACGCGCTGACGACCAGCAGCAGGATGAGGATGCGGTTGCTGAAGGTTCGCACGGGATCGGTCAGGTCGAGTTGGAAGACGCCCACGCCCAGGCCGATGGTGACGCACAGCAGCGCCGCGGGCGCCGCCAGGTCGCTCAGCAGGTGGGCCCGGGCGGGCCAGTTGCGTTTTTCCAGGAATCCGCCGCCGCCATTGAGCGCGAACTTGACCAGCCGACCGACCACGATGCCCAGGAAGATCGCCCCCAGCAGCACCAGCCACTGGTACACCGAGTTGCTTTTCCACAGCGAGAGCAGTTCGAAGTTGCCCAGCACTTCGTGGACGAAATCGCCGAGGTTGTCGACCGCCCCGCCCACCGAGTTGGGGTCGCCCGGGGAATTGGGATCATTCGGATCGGCCGCGTTGGGGTCGTGGGCATCGGCGTTGGCGTCGGCGGCGGCCGCCAGGTTGGGCTCGGCCGCGGGGCGTGACCCGGGCATCAACCGGCGCAGCGGGCCCTGGGCCGAGGCGAGGTCGGCCGAGCCGGCCACCACGGCGGCAACAACGACGAGGAGGGTGAATAAGGGTCGTCCCACGAGCATGGGGCCATGATAAACCGATTGTCGCGGAATAAAAACCGCCTGCGGGAGGCAATCGCAAGCGGTGCTCACAGGGAAAGGATGTGCGGATTGGTGCCCGCCGCCGCGGCCGACGCCCCGACGACGTTGCGAATACGGTATCCCCATGCCGTTAGACCTCCATTAGCACCCGGTGAGATGCCCAATAAATCGAACGCCCCGCCGCGACCTGCCCAGGGTCGGCTCACTCGCCGCCGGCCTCTTCAACATCGCCGGTTGATCGTGGTAACCTGACCCCATGCAATCGCCGGAGGCTGTGCTGGATCGATTGGGCCGCTCGAAGTTTCGGCGTCGTTTCGTCCTGCGCGCCGCCGATCGGCGATACCTCGACGATCGCGGGTTCGACACGATCATGTCACACGCCCGCGACTTCATCGACCAGCGCCTCGCCCCCGCCCACCCCCGCAACGACGGCAGGCAGACGCCCCTGCGCGGGCACCCGGTCTTCATCGCCCAGCACGCCACCGCCACCTGCTGCCGATCGTGTCTGAGCAAATGGCACGGCATCGCCCCCGGAATCACGTTGACACCGGATGAGGTTGATCGTGTCGTCAGCCTCATCGAAGCCTGGCTTCGTCAACAGACGGAGGCGCACGTATGACCGCCCCCGCCCCCGGAAAGGTCTGGCTGCTGGGGTTTGTGGTCGTCGCCCTGGCGCCGATCTGGGTGTACCTCGGCGGGCCGCCGCTGACGGGCAAGAGCGACGGGCGCTATGCCGCGGTCAGTCGGGACATGGCCGACCATGATCACTGGCTGGCGCCGCGCCTCGGCGAGGCGTTGCACCTGACCAAGCCGCCGCTGACGTATTGGGCCGAGGCCGCGTGCATTCGCATGCTCGGAGCCTCCGAGTTCGCGGTGCGCGTGCCGTCGGCGGTGGCCGGGTCGTTGCTGATCGTGGCCGTGTGGGGGATGGGTTGGCACCTGGGCGGCCGCCGCGTCGGTCTGCTTGCCGCGGGGGTGCTGGCGATCATGCCCATGCATGTGATCGTCAGTCGACTCACGCTCACCGACGGGCTGTTGCAGTTGTGGTGGTTTCTCACACTTCTCGGATCGTTCCTGGCGGTGCGGCAGCCCGGGCGATGGCGCTGGCCCGTCATCCTTTGGGCGGCGATCGCGATGGGTTGGCTGACCAAGGGGCCGATCGCGCTGCTGCCATTGCTGATCGTGATCGCCTGGCTGGTGCTGGGCGGTCGTTGGCGTGAGTTGAAACACCTGCGGCTCTGGGGCGGGTTTCCGCTTTCGCTCGTGCCGGTGGGCTTGTGGTTCGCCGCCGTCGTGACCCGGATGCCCGAGGCGTGGCAAAAGATTCGGGCCGAACTGACCACGCAGGCCGGGGGCGGCGTGCACGATGAGCCGATCGTCTACTTCCTCGGCGTGTTTCTCGTGGCGATGTTCCCCGCCACCGCCATGCTCAACATCCCGCCGATCAACTATTCGTTCAAGGCGGCGTGGAAGAGCCTGCGCGAAGGGCGGGACGTGTGCCTGTGGGCGTTAGCGATCGTGTTGCCGCTGGTCATCTTCAGCCTCGCCCCGAGCAAGCTCGCGACGTACATCGCCCCCGTCGCCGCGCCGCTGGCGATCCTCACCGCCCTCATGCTCGAAGGCTGGTTGAACGGTTCGCATGACAGGCCGCCGAAAGGTTACAGGCCGCCGGAAGTACGCTGGGCGCTGGCGGTCGCGAGCCTCCTGCTCGCCGCGGCATGTTTCTACGGCGTGTTCAAGCGCCCCGACATTCCCGGCCTGACCTACCCCTGGCCGCTGGTGGCGCTGGTCATCGCCACCTTATACCTGGTGTACCACTGGCGGCGTGGGGCGGCTCGTCGCAGGACGCCGATGATCGTGATCTGGCTGGCCCTGGCCGTGACCTGCGTCTGGTTCGCCTGGACCGCAACGCGTGCCAATCCTTGGACACACCCCGATTCCCTGTTGCGCCACGCCGCCGCCCTCAGCCCCGCCGATCAATCTCACATCGTGACCTACGAATACACCGATTACGCCTTGAGTTTCTATCACGGCCAATACGTCCCGCGATACAACGATCCCGATGTGTTGCTGGAACTGGCGGAGCAATACCCCCGGTCGCTTGTCATTTTCGCGGACACCGACGACCTGCCTGAGCTTGTCAAACGCCGCCCCGAATTTCAGCGCCGCTTCTTCGCCGGATACGCGGGCCCGACACTGACCGGCGCCAGGGGACCGACGATTCTCATCCCGGCGCTCACCGACCCGAACCCGCCTCTGCCTCATTCGGGGCCGCCGGCTTCAATTCCAGTGCCGCCGAATTAATGCAGTAACGCAAGCCCGTCGGTTGGTCGTGCGCGTCCTCGAACACGTGCCCCAAGTGCCCGCCGCATTGGCTGCACGTCACTTCCGTCCGCACCATGCCGTGGCTGCGGTCGGTTTCGGTCGATATGTTCGCGTGGTCCGCCGGCTTGAAGAAACTCGGCCACCCGGTGCCGGATTCGAACTTCGTCTCACTGGAAAACAGCTCCTGCCCGCAACCGGCGCAGACGTACATGCCCTTGCGTTTGTCGTTCCAGTACTTGTTATCAAACGGCCGCTCCGTGCCCTTGCTGCGCAGAATGCGGTACTGTTCCTCGCTCAGCTCGGCCTTCCACTGTTCGTCGGTCTTCTGTACCACGGTGTCCTCCGAGTCGTCCGTCTGCCCATGAGCGCCTTCCGGAGACTGCCCGCAGCCGGCCAGGGCGATCAGCCCGAGGCTGCACGCCCACCAGAGATGTTGCGTCATGATCTTCATGATCTTGTGATGTTAGGCGCGCCGGCGCGGCTACATCGCCGATGTTCCAGGGGATTGACGACGCATTCGAGCCTGAACGACGCAGCGCCTATGATGGGGCGATGACCGAACGCCTGACGATCAATTTCAATCGGACAATTGGGCTGTTTCCGCTGCCGGGGGCCGTGCTGTTGCCCCATTCGGTGATGCCGCTGCACATCTTCGAGCAGCGCTACCGTGAGATGACCCGCGACGCCCTCGACGGGCCCGGGCTGATCGCCATGGCCCTGTTCGACGGCGAGGTCGGTGAGGACGAATACCTGCACGGTCAGCCCGCGCTCAAGCCGATCGTCTGCGTCGGTTACATCGAACGCTACGAACCGCTCGAAGATGGCCGGTACCTGCTGCTGTTGCGCGGGCTCTGCCGGGCCGAGATCGTCGAAGAACATGACAGCGACACGTCGTACCGCACGGCGACGCTGCGCCCGACCGAGTGGCCGCCGGCCACCGACGAACAGCTCACCGTCGAACGTCACCAACTGACCGACACCCTGGCGAACCCGGTGTTCGATCGACTCGAAGCGTTCGGGGAACTGCGGCGACTGTGCGAGCAACCGGTCCCCACGGTCGGCGTGATCGACCTGACCATCGCCGCGGCCACGGACAAGACCGACGAGCGCTACGCCATGCTCGCCGAAACCGACGCCCCCACCCGCGCCGCGTGGCTGTTCGATCGCCTGGCCCGCCTCAAAGACCACATGGCCTGGACCGGGCGCACCCGTTCCTGAAATTGAATTTGCATTGGCGGAAGGTGTTACCCGTCGATCAGCTCGAGCCGGGCGCGGGCTTCGCGCTTGCCGATGCCGCGGATGCCGGCCAGCTTCGCCTGCTGGGCCTTGCGGGGCTTGGTCCGACCGTGCTCCCACATGTAGATCGACTGGCCCGTCACACCGACCAGCTTGCCGTAGTCCTCGGCGCTGAGGTCGAGCTTCTCGCGGTGACGGCGCAGCCACTGCGGGCTGAAGCGCACGCGCTCGGGGTCCTTGTCGGGCTTGGGTTTGGCGACGCGCTTGGATTCCTGGCGCTCGAGGAAGGCGACCTTGCGTTCGAGTTGGGCGACCTCACGCTTGAGCGCGGCGATGTCGCGGCGATGCTGGGCGCTGGCGCGCTTCAAGGCATTGTTGTTCGCCTTGATCTCCTTGCGGGCCAGGCGGGTCACCTCATCACGAAACGTCTGCATGAAATTCGGCATGATTTCTCCTTGACGTGTCGCGCGCCGACACATTCCCTGTTCATGCAAAATATGTTACCGCACTTGCTCGTAATATGCGAATCGCCGCCGGCCGCGTGCTAAGATGAGAAACCATGAAAACCACCCGACATGCCTGGATCACCATCGTTTTCGCCCTGGCGTTCATCACGCTGGGACTCGGTTTTTACCTCGCTTTAGGCGAACCCGGCGAAGAAGTGAGTCTGACCGCGCTGATTCCCGTTATACCCGGAATCTTATTACTCGTCTGCGGCCTGGCGGCGCTCAAGGACTCCTTGCGCAAAGCCTTCATGCATATCGCCGTGATCGTGGCGCTGCTGGCGACGCTCGCCGGGACACGCGCGTTCATGGTCTGGTCGGGACCGAACACCGCGGCCCGCAACGAGATGCTGGCGATGTTCGTGCTGGGGCTGGTGTTGACGTTGATCTACATCAAGAGCTTCATCGACGCCCGCCGCGCCCGGGCCGCCGACGCCCCGCAGTGATACACTCATGCTCACCCGCACCTCCAGGAGCATGCTGCGATGATCCATCGTCTGTCGATCGTGTTGGCGTGTGTCGTGCTGTCCGCCGCGGCCGGCGGCTGCAACGGCAACGATGACGTGACCGTGGTCATTCACGACGGGCCCGGCCGGACGCAGTCGTCGGACGAGGCGATCGCCGAGATCGACGCCGCGTCGAAGCGGAGCTTCGACGACGACCGGACCGACGCCCTGGAGCGCATCGCGCGCCGGCACGGTCTGCCCTGCCGGGCGCAGGTGTACCTGGTCGACACCGCCCTGAACAAGCTGAGTTTTGAAAACAGCAAGCGATCGGTGTTGATCACGCTGATCGACAACCGCTCGTTCTGCCGGGCGGCGAAGGCGCGCATCCTCGATCGCATCGAGGACCTGGGTTTTCAACATGACCAGGTGGCGGTGCTGGATGCGATTGATCGTCGCGGGTCACTCGACCGGTGACGCGCCGTGCGGCGGTCGGGATAACCAGCCGCCGAGCTTGTCGGTGTTGCGCCGGGCGTTGATCCACAGGTAGGCGATGCCCGCGAGGAGCATGACGATGCTCAGCAGTTGTCCGCGGGTCACGCCGATGGCGTCAAACTCCAGGTCCTGGATGTGCAGGTCGGGGCGGCGGAACTGTTCGTCGAAGATGCGGACCGCGGCGTAGAGGATGAGGAACCACCCGCCGATGACCCCGGGCTTGCGCGCCCGCCTCCAGATGACCAGCAACATGACGAACACGAACGCGCCCTCGAGCAGCGCGGCGTAAAGCTGCGAGGGGTGGCGGGCTTCGAGGACCGGCCGCAGCATGTCGATGACCTGCGCCGCCTGGGGGGTGTGTTCCTGGGTGATGCGGACGATGCGGCCGAGCGCGTCGTGCGTGGTCTGCGGATCGGCGATCAGCCATTGCGAGGGGTTGATGCCCAGCCGCTCGGGCCCGAGGTATTCGACGACCGGGTTGAGCTGCGCGAGTTTCTGCGGGGCGACGACGGGGTAATCGAGAATTTCCTGCGGGAACTTCACCAGCCAGGGCCGGTCCCTCTGCGCGGGCCGGCCGAGCAGTTCACCGTTGACAAAGTTGGCGATGCGGCCGAAGAAAATGCCGATCCCCGCGGACAGCGCGCACAGGTCGAGCAGGTGCAACGACCGCAACCCGTGGCGTCGGGCGTAGATTATGCAGGCGACGATGATGCCCAGCAGCCCGCCGTGGCTGGCCATGCCGCCGTCCCAGATCTTGACCGGGCCCCACATCGGCACGTTCATGCCGAACAGGCTCATCGATGAAAAGTCGACGAACAGCGCCGGGTCGTAAAACAGGCAATACCCCAGCCGCCCGCCGAGGACTGTACCGATGGCCACGGCCACGATGAAGTCGACGACGCGCGGCGGGTCGAGCTGCGTCAGGCGGCGCCGACTCAACGACCACATCACCCACCACGCCGCGGCGAACCCGAGCAGGTACGACAAGCCGTACCACCGGATCGGCGCCGTCCGGCCCGTGCCGAAGACGAACGGGTCGATGTCGTGAACGTAAACCTCGGCAAGCATGGCGAGCATGCAATCAATCTACGCCAAGCGGGTCGCGGCGTCTAAGCCCTGGGCCGCCGCGCATCGCGTTTGCCCCGGTCCGCCATTCGTGGTACGACGTGCGACCCCCGATGGACAAGGATATGCAACCATGAAGACTTTGGCCCTGATCGGCGCTGCCCACATCCACACCCCCGGTTTCATCGAGCGCATCAACAGGCGCGACGACGTGCAGGTCAAGCACGTCTGGGACCACGATGCCGACCGCGCAAGCAAGAATGCCGACGCCCTGCCCGGCTCCAAGGTCGCCGAGCTTGACGCGGCCCTGGGCGATGGCGACGTCGATGCGGTCATCATCTGTTCCGAGACCGATCGCCACGACGACCTGGTCGCGGCCGCGGCCAGGGCGGGCAAGCACATGTTCGTCGAGAAGCCCCTCGCCGCCGACGCCAAGGGCAGCTACGCCATGGCCAGGGCCATCGCCGACGCCGGGCTGATCTTCCAGACCGGTTATTTCATGCGAGGCGACCCGGCCACGCGGTTCGTCAAGCAGCAGATCGACGCCGGCCACTTCGGCAAGATCACCCGCGTGCAGCACAACAACTGCCATCACGGCGCGATCGGCCGGTGGTTCGACACCGCGTGGCGCTGGATGGCCGACCCGAAGGTTGCCGGCGTCGGGGCGTTCGGCGACCTGGGCACCCACAGCCTCGACATCCTCCTCTGGTGGATGGGTAAGGTCGACCGCGCCACCGCGCAGACCCGCATCGTCCTGGGCAACTACGGCGACTGCGATGAAAACGGCACCGGCAGCCTCGCCTTCGCCAACGGCGCGATCGGCACCCTCCACGCCGGCTGGGCTTCGGTCGCCAACCCCGTCAAGTTCGAGGTCAGCGGCACCGAAGGCCACGCCCTGGTCTGCCACGGCCAGCTCTACTTCAAGTCCGACCACGTCGACGGCGCCGACGGCAAGGAACCCTGGACCGATCTGCCCGAAGCCTGGCCCCATGCGTTCGACCTGTTCCTCGACGCGCTGCTTGGCAAGGACGCGCCCCTGGTCGACGTCCAACACGCCGCCTACTGCGCCAGCGTCATGGAAGCGATGTACAAGGGCGCCGAAGCGAACACCTGGGTCAAGCCCGAGTAAGCAAGCGTAAGCCGACTTCCGTAGCCGAGCCGCTACGCGGCTCTGGCGCGAGGCAGGTTGCGTCATACGGTCGATGTCGAGACCGCCAGGGCCGCGTAGCGGCCCGGCTGTTACGCCAATAAAGCCTCGAGTTCGGCCAGGTGTTCAATCACCGCATCGGGTTCGTGGTCACCGGGTTCGGGCTCGAAATACTCCGGCGTCTGCCACTGGCGGATGTGGACCGCGGCCATGCCCAGGCGTTTGGCGCCCTGCACGTCGGCCAGCCAGTTGTCGCCGACGTAGACCGCTTCGTCGGGTTGCACATCCAGCGCGGCCAGCGCCGCCTCGAACGGTTTGGGGTGAGGTTTGACGTGGCCGACGTCGCCGGAGACGACGACCGTCGCCAGGTGCGGGGCGAGGGCGGTGCGATCGAGCGACGCACGGATCGCCTTGCCGCAGGGGTAGTTGCTCACCAGCGCCAGCTTGTACCGGCGGCCCAGGCGTGTGAGCAGGTCATGCACACCTTCGGGCGCTTCGATGGAGTCGGCGAACGCCTCGAACCGGCAATCCAGAATCGCGGCCAGTTCTTCATCGGTCGCATCCCGCTCGTACAGCGTGCGGACGAGGTTGCGGGCGATGGTGGGCATGGCGTTCTCGCGGTAGCCGTCGGCATACGGCGCGCGGCGGTCGGCGTCGCGCAATGCATTGAATCGCTCGACATCGAACGGCCCGAACCGCTCGGTCAACAGCTCGCCCAGCCGGCCGTCGCAGTACTCGATCTGCCGCCGGCTGAACTCGATCAGCGTGTTGCCGTAGTCGAAGACCACCGCCCGAATGCGTGACGGGTCGATACTCATATTCAACGTTCGATTCCGGTGGCTTCAAGCAGTTGATCGCGGTCGAGCCAGTGGGGTGGCGCAACCCGGGTCGACTTCGCCCAGGCGGTGCGGTACAGGCTGGCGGTGAATCGGACCGACGCCCGCAGGCGGTCGATGGCGAACGCCTCCAACGCCTCATCGGTGATGCGGTCGTCGGTGGCGTTGATGGCCGGTTCGAGGGCGTACAGCCGATCGACCAGCGCGTGGCTGGCGTGCAGCTCGGCGACGACGGCGTCGAACACGTCGTCATACACCGTCGCCCGCTCGTCACGGACCAGGTCCACAAAGTCATCGTCGAGCTTGCGGAGCAGGGGATCGATCTTCATGTGAATGCCCGAGCCGGGGCTCTTGTCGCCGGGCTCATCGACGCGGCCGTCGTAGTGGATGGTCGTGTGCAGGGGCTGGCAGAGGTCGGCGGCGTAATGGGCGAGCAGGCCGGCGTAGACCAGACACTTGCGCCGGATCGCCGGGTCGTCCGGTCGGGCGCGGTGCTCGGCGAACGCCATGGCCAGACGCTGGGTCCACTCGGTCACCGCATAGGGCAGCGTCCCGACCGTCGTCGGGTCCAGGTCGTGTTCGTAACACCAGCGGTAGAAGTCGAACCGCAGTTCGGGCAGGCCGGCCCCCCCGAGGAACTCGATGTCGATGTAATGCTCGGGCGTCTCGGCGTGTTCGAGTTGGGCGAGCTTGCGGAGCTTGAACACATCCGGATCGACCGAACACTGCGCCGCGTCCCCCGGCAGACCCCGAAGGAAGAAAGCGGGCAAGGGGTCGTCGGCCGACGGGTCGGCGGCAAGGACCCGGCCGGCGACGGCGACGATGCCGGCGTGTTCCTTTTCGTGCCAGGCCCGCGCGGTCAACGCCGCGCCCGATAACAACATCAGCAGACTCACCGCCAACCAACGACGTCGCATGGTCACTACTCCAAAACCGAAGTTGAGCCATGATAGTCCGTGGCGATGGGCTTGGCGCAAAATATAAGCGGGACGCCGAAGCGTCCCGCTTGTGTAACCTTCCCAACAGGTTAGTTGTAATATAGCCCACGAATGGGCGGTTGGCCAGTGAATGTGGCAGAAAATCTGCCTCAGGCGCGGCGGCGGATCAGCGCCAGGCCACCCAGACCCAGCAGCGCCAGGCTCGCCGGCTCGGGGATGACGTTGAGGGTGATGGCTTCCAGGTCGAAGCTGGAGGTGGCGGCGCTGCCGGTGAGCTGGATCGGCGTGCCGGCGGAGATGGCGATGGGCGAGCCCGGCGTGTAGGTGTCCGATGTACCGTTGAACCCGCTCACGCCGGTGTGCAGGGTGATGTCGAACGCGTCGATGGTGAGCAGCGCGCCCTCGGTCGCATCGCTGCCGACGCTGCCGAGGTCGATCACGACCAGTTCGACGTCCTTGTCGAAGCTCAGGGTGATGCCTTCGTCGGTGCCGTCGATCTTGTCGCTGGTGCTCGCGGGTTCGACGTCGTCGTCGATGCCGAGGTCGCCGGCGTTGGAGTTCAGCTCGCCGCCGATGGCGTTGACGGTCATCGTGGTGGTGTTGCCGGTGTCGCCATCGCTGACGGACACGTCGACGGAGGTTTCGTTGTCGAAGACCCCGGCCTTGCCGGTGAAGTCATAGGTCACCTCGGCCGAGGCGGCGACGGTCAGGGCCAGGGTCAGCGCGGCGATGCTGGTCATTCGGATCATCATGTGTTCTCTCGCTCCTTTCGGGGGTGTTTCCAAGGTCTTATGTGCGGCCGAGCAAACGTCGTGCCGACCTCGCCCGGCAACCATCGCCGGACCCTCTGCGTACCGGTGTACCATACAACACGAATAGGAAAACGCGAATCCGCAGTGTTAACTTTGCATTAAATCCACGGCCGATGCCCATATTCCGTGCATCCCGCCCTACACCCGGAAGATCGCGCCCAGCTTTTTGCCCATGAGCAGCGACGCGCCGACCAGCGTGAGCGTCAGCAGCGCCATGCCCCACACGCCCATGGCGCTGGCGACGTACAGCCCGTCGCCCAGCCGGTCGAAGAGGGTGAAGATCGCCTTGGTGATCGGGTAATGTTCGCGGGTCTGGGCGAGGATGAGCGAGTCGCTGACCTCGAGCATGGCGAAGCTGAACGCCAGCAGCCCGCCGGC
>CAYYPN010000037.1:0-14593 GCA_964473545.1 uncultured Planctomycetaceae bacterium | reverse complement strand
CCACGATCTTCGCCTGTCGCAGCACCGCCAGATGCTGCGAGACGTTGGCCTGCCGCACTTCGAGCAGGTCCTGGATGTCCGTAACGCACTTGGGGGCCTTGTACAGCTCATCCAGCAGCGCCAACCGTACCGGATGGCCCAGCAATCGAAGCTGGGCCGCCGCCTCCCGCCATTGCTGTACGTCACTCACGCTGTACCTCTTTCATCAGCAGGGACATTCGAATATTTGAATGCTACCGGTTGTGCCCGGCTCCGTCAACGGCAAAGTCCTCATGACATTTCCGCGTTTGACAGCCCCGGTTGCTTTCGCACCCTACCGCCATTTCGTACTCGCGCCGGGTAATTGATTAATAGACGAGCATCGTAACCCTGCCAGACAGCGTGCCGGCCCCGCCAGGGAGGCCGTTGTGGGCGCTTCCGCAAGGAGCCCGCAATGACCGACATGCTGGAGAACCCGGCGGTAATGACCCCATCCCCGCATCGCCGCGAGATCGCGACCATCCTATCCCGAGGCGTGCTTCGCCTACGCCAATGCCGCGAAAAGACGCATGAATCGCCCCCATCTCACACCGCCGAAAAACTCTCGGAAACCCCGGTAATCGGACAGAATCGCCTTGATGAGGAGGCGATGCCCCCCGTTGGCGACGCGGTAGGCCGGTGCCCGCCTCATCGATCGCCTGCGCGATCGCCCGGAGGGTTTCACGGATGGCGAACGGTTGATCGTCGGCCCGATCGCACCGGCGCGCAACCCCGGCCGCGAAAAGCTTTATTTCAGATGAATCCGACCGCCGTTCAACGGGTACGAAACGGGCGATGAACACCCGGAGTGGGAGTTATCCGACCGGCGCAGGCCGGGCGAGGCGCGCCAACCGGTCGTTTCGGGGGTTTGGGGCGCAGCCCGTCGCCCCCGGGCGGGGGTTGCGGGGCGTGAAGGGCGAAAACGGACCGGGCCCGCCGGACACGGTTTTTGCCCCGGCCGTGCGCGGGGTATCGTTGCCGAAGCCGGCGCTTTTGCGTGAATGGCCGGGCGAAGCGACAATGCCTTCACTGGTCACTTGAATGGGAAGCCGCCCGTGGAGCAATTGACCGTCCAGATCGTGCATCGGCCCGAGCGGGTGGCGGTGGCGCTGCAGGGGGACGGTTCGAACATGTATGCCCAGACGGTGCGGGGGTATTTCGAGGCGATCGCGGCGAGCCGACCGGGGCGGGTGGAGATCGACCTGTCGGCGTTGACGTTCATCAACAGCATCATGGTCGGCGTGCTGGTCGAGTTCCGCGGGCAACTGGCGAACGTGGGGGGGACGTTGCTGTTGCACGATGCGACCGGGCCGGTGCTGGAAGTGCTCAAGGCCTGCCGCGTGGCGGATTTGTTGCGATAGGGACCCCCCTCGGAAGGGGGTTCCGGACCTTCGCTTCACTCCGGTCCGGCTTGGTAAATGCAAAGCGGTCGTTTACCATATCGCTTTGCGCCCGTGGGCGGAGTACAGGGACCCGACCGGCATGAGTCCATCCGAGCCGATGCAGCAGACACTGACCGGTGACGCTTTCTTGGAAGGGCGTGGCCTGTTCATGGGCGAGCCGGCCACCGTTCGTTTCCGCCCGGCGCCGGTCAACCACGGCATTGTGTTCTACCGCAACGACACGCCCGACGGCGACGGGCCGGTGCGCATCCCGGCGTTGATTCAGAACGTCGCCAAACGCGCCCGCCGCACCACGCTGCGCAACGGCACGGTCGCCATCGAAACCTGCGAACACTGTCTGAGCGCCCTGGCCGGCCTGGGCATCGACAACGCCATCGTCGAGATCACCGGCCCGGAATTCCCCGCCGCCGACGGGTCGGCGCGGCCGTTCGTCGAGGCGTTGATGCAGGCCGGCCTGCGACAGCAGGATCAGCCCCGCCATGTGTTCACGATCACCGAGCCGGTCACCATTGAGGAAGACGATGCGATGATCGCGGCGTTGCCGGCCGACCATCCGGGCATGCAGGTGATCTACGACCTGGACTACGGCGACAACGGTCCGATGCCGGCGCAGGTCCATGCGTTCAACCTGAGCAACGGCAACTACGCCGAGCAGATCGCCCCGGCCCGGACGTACGTGCTGGAGGAAGAGGCCCGCGCCCTGCAGGCCGGCGGCTGGGGCAAGCATCTGACCGAGCGCGACATCCTCGTGCTTGGCGAAAACGGCCCGGTGGGTGACAACGAGCTGCGCTTCGACGACGAACCGGTGCGCCACAAGGTGCTCGACCTCATCGGCGACCTGGCGTTGCTGGGTTGTGCGATCAAGGGTCGCATCGTGGCGTACAAGTCGGGCCACGCGTTGAACCATCGGCTGGCACGGCAACTGGCGAAGATGCTCGCCGCCCAGCGCCGCAAGGACCTGTTGCGCGAAGGCAGCGTCGCCGACATCCGCGCGATCAGCCGCATCCTCCCCCATCGTTTTCCGATGTTGATGGTGGACCGGGTGCTGGAGATCCAGGGGGATCAGCGTGCGGTGGGCGTGAAGAACGTGACGGTGAACGAGCCGTTTTTCCAGGGCCACTACCCCGGCACGCCGATCATGCCCGGCGTGTTGATCGTCGAGGCGATGGCGCAGTTGTCGGGCGTGCTGCTCAGCCGCAAGCTCGAACACACGGGCAAGCTGGCGGTGCTGTTGTCGATGGACAAGGTGAAGCTGCGACGTCCGGTGACGCCGGGCGATCAACTGGTGATCGAAGCCCAGGCCTTGCGCGTGCGCAGCCGGACCGGGCACACGCGCTGCAGCGCGTGGGTGGGGTCGGACCTGGCGGCGGAGGCGGAGATCAAGTTTATGCTCGTGGACGCCGAGCGGGAGTAGGCCACAGTTTCATGCCGGAAATTCACCCCACTGCGATCGTCGACGGCGCGGCCGAATTGGCCGACGATTGTGTCGTGGGGCCTTACTGCGTGATCGGGCCGCACGTCACGGTGGGCCCGGGCACGCGGCTGGACAGCCACGTCGTGCTGGCCGGTCACACGACGCTGGGCCGGGGCAATCATCTGTTCAGCCATGTCGTGCTCGGCGAGGCGCCGCAGGACCTGAAATACCAGGGCGAGCCGACCACGCTGACCCTCGGCGACGACAATGAAATCCGCGAGTTCGTGACGATGCACACCGGCACGGCCAACGGGGACGGCTGCACGACTGTGGGCGATCGCAACATGTTCATGGTCGGCGCCCACATCGCCCACGATTCGCACATCGGCAACCACTGCATCCTCGCCAACAACGTGCTCCTGGCCGGCCACATCACCATCGAAGACTGCGCGGTCGTCTCCGGCGGCACGGCGATCCATCACTTCGTCACGATCGGCCGGTACGCGTTCATCGGCGGCAACAGCGGGCTGGTCCACGACGCCCCGCCGTTCATGGTTTCCGACGGCCACCCCGCCCGGGTGCGCGGGGTGAATCTCATCGGCCTGCAACGGCATCACTTCGACGAAGCCCACGTCGAGCATCTCAAGTACGCCTATCGCCTGCTATACAAGCGGGAACAGGGCAACCAGAACGGCGCGATCGACGCCCTCGAAGCCGAGCTTCCGGGGGTTGCGTGCATCGGCGAGCTGTGCGACTTCGCCCGCCGCGCCGCCGGGGGCGTACACGGCCGCTACCGCGAAACCCTCCGCCGCGACGATAAGCGCCATTCCCCCCCGCGACAGACGCCGCAGGGCTGAACACCCATCACCAGGGCCACCCGTGGGTGCAGCTCGCCCGAGTGCGCCGCGCCTTAACGCGGCCGGTTGCCCAGCACCGCGTCCATCGTCGGCAGGTGCTTGTCGAGAATCGCCCGGCAATACGCACACAGCAACCGATTCGCCCCCGCCACGGCCTGCGCGTCGTGCGCGGCAACGTCCTGGTTGTTCGCGACGGCGTGAAGAACCTCGACCGTCTTCCGCCGCACGCGCCAGGTGTCGGCCCCGCCGGCTTCAACGAGTCCCCCCGCGCGTGGGCTGAAGTGCATCACCGGCCCGCCACGATTCCGGGGCCGGGGCTCCAGCGCCGGTCGATACCCCGCATCCTCGACCACCACCCATTGAAACCGCAGCAGCGCCGCGCCCCCGGAACCCCCGGAAGTATCCCCGGAAGCGTCGCCCAATGTCCGCAGGTACCCGGCCAGCGCGTCGAACGTCTGCGAGTGCGGATCGTCATCGTGCAGCATGTGGTGGACGAGGTCGACGGCATACATCGCCAGGGCGAACGCGTTCAGGTCACGCCGCACACCCCAGTAGCCGTCGACCAGGTCCCACTCGATGAGGTTGGCCAGGTCGCGGCCGGGCTTGGCGATCCAGACGGCCTGGCCCCGGGTGACGGATTCGAGCCCGCCGCTGAATCTGGCCATGACGCTGGGGGTGTTGCGTTTGGCGCCCTTGGCGGTGGCCGAGACCTTGCCGTGCTCGCGCGACAGCAGCACGGTGATCTGGCTGGTCTCCGACCAGTCCATCAGCCGCAGCACGATCGCGTCATCCTTCAGCGTGGGCATCAGTCGTTCCGTGGCCCCCGGCCGATCAGCGCCGCGAGGAACAGGCTCAACCACCCGAGCATCATCGCGCTGCCGCCGACCGGCGCGGCGCGGCCGAGCGCCTCCAGGCCCGTCAGTTGCCCGGCAAAGATCGACCCGCTAAACAGCAGCGCCCCGAGGATGAACAACCCCCCGGCGACGCCGATCGCGCCGCTGCGTGCCGGGCCGGTTGCGGTGATCGTTCGCACCAACCCGAGTACGACGAGCACGATGGCGTGGTACATCAGCAGGCGGGCCGCGGTCTGCCAGGCGTCGACGTCGGGGATGTCCAGGTGGGCGCCCATCGCCAGGGCGATGACCGCGATCAGGCCGAACAGAGCACCGGCGGCGAGAAAAAACCTTCCCATGCCCGCCATCCTACGCTTGGCGGGTTAACGCCGCTATCATCGTCCGAGGCAATGACGCTGAGCATCATCATCCCGGCATTCAACGAAGCGGCGTTGATCGAGCAGACGGTGGCTTCGGCGCGGCGGGCCGCGTCGGCGCTGAGCGAGCCGTTCGAGGTCATCGTGGTCGACGACGACTCGAGCGACCAGACGGTGGCGCTGGCCGAAGGGGCCGGGGCGCGGGTGGTGCGATCGGGCCATCGTCAGATCGCGGCGACGCGCAACGCCGGGGCCGCGGCCGCGACGGGGGACTGGCTGATTTTCATCGACGCCGACACGATCGTGCATTCGCGGACCCTGCAGGCCGCCCGACAGGCGGTGGGCAACGGGTTCGTCGCCGGCGGTGCGAGCATCACCTTCAGCGAAGGGGCGGGGTTTTACACCCGCATGGCGAGCAAGGCGTGGAACTTCATGGCCCGCATCTTCCACTGGGCCGCCGGGTCGTTCGTGTTCTGTCGGCGGGAGGCGTTCGACGCCATCGGCGGGTTCGACACGCGGTACTACGCCTCGGAAGAAATCCACCTGTCCCGCGCCCTGCACCGCCACGCGGGCAAGGACCGCTTCGCCATCGTCAGCCCGCCGGTGATCACGTCGGCCCGCAAGGAGCGGCTGTACTCGTGGGCCGAACACTTCACCACGGCGATGAAAGCCTTCCTCACGCGCGGCAAGAGCCTGCAGAAGCGCGAAGGGTTGGAGCTGTGGTACGAGGGAAAGCGGGAGAGCGTCACCGATTGACCGACTGACTAACCGCCAAGACGCCAAGAGCGCCAAGAGGGAAGAGGATTGGTTTTCGGTATTCAGTTGTCAGGGTTGGATGCAACGTGCGGCGGGGTCCTGAAAACCGAAGTCTGAAAACTTGGAACGGCCGATACCCGGGGCGGCGCTGCGCTCTGCCCCGGCGTGGGCTACAGATGACGGCCCTGTCGTAGTCTGCAACAGTATTGGACAGCGGCGCTGCGCTCTGCCCCGGCGTGGGCTACACCGGCGTGGGCTACAGCAGGTCGTCGAGGGCTTTGTCGAGGGTGGGGTGTTCGAAGACATAGCCGAGTTGCTGGAGGCGGGCGGGGGTCTGGCGGGTGCTGGCGAGGAGCAGTTCGCTGCCCATTTCGCCGAAGGCGAGGTTGACGAACGCTTCGGGGATGAGCCAGAAGGCCGGGCGTTTGAGGTGGTGGGCGAGGGTTTGGGTGAACGCGCGGCAGGTCACCGATTCGGGGGCGACGAGGTTGACCGGGCCTTCGATCTCGACGCCTTGGACGAACGTGGCCAGCGCGCCGGTGCAGTCGTCGATGCTGATCCAGGGCCAGTACTGGTCACCGGCGCCCATGACTCCGCCGAGGCCGAACTTGAAGATCGGCAGCATGTTGGTCAGCGCCCCGCCGTCGGGCGAGAGGACCATGGCGATGCGGGGGTGGACGACGCGGATGCCGCGCTGCCGGGCGGGGTCGGCGGCGGCCTCCCACCGGCGGCAGACCTCGGCGAGGAAGCCGGTGCCCGAGGGGGAGGCTTCGGTGAGCACCTGGTCTGCGCGATCGCCGTAGAACCCGGCGGCCGAGGCGCTGATGAACAGCTCGGGCGGATGGACCAGTTCGGCCAGGGAGCGGGCGAGCAGGTCGGTGCCCAGCACGCGGGAGTCGTGGATGCGGGCTTTTTTGCGCGCGGTCCAGCGACCGGCGATGTTTTCACCGGCGAGATGGATGACCACGTCGGCGTGTTCGAGGCCGGCCTTGTCGATCGTGCCGCGGGACGGGTCCCATTGGATGAGCGTGCCGAGGGGGGCCAGGTTGGGAGCGGTGAGCGAGCCGGGTCGGACGAGTCGGCGGATGTGGTGGCCGCGCGACATGAGCCGGGCACACAGGGCGTTACCGATCAGTCCGGTCGAACCACTGACGATCACATTCATGCCAATCCTCTGATGCGGGCGAAATCACGGACCAGGTCGAGGTCGGCATTGTAGCCCAAAGCCCACCCGTGGCGTAAAGCCCGCGCATGGCCATGGGGGTGTTGATATGGCAGTGGGCTGTGGCATTTGACGCTTGGGGTGGAGCAGACTAAGTTGCTTGATTCGCCCGAACAACCGGTACAGGAGCTTTGGATATGCCAGTGGAAATCCTCTATGAGAAGGACGGGTCGCTTGGGCCGCTGCAGGACAAGACCGTGGCGGTCTTGGGCTACGGATCGCAGGGGCACGGCCACGCCCAGAACGCGCGTGAGTCGGGTCTGAACGTGATCGTTTCCGAACTCGAGGGCACGAGCAACTACGAGCTGGCCCGGGAGCACGGGTTCGAGCCGGTGAGTGCCGAACAGGCCGTGAAGCAGGCGGACATGTTGATCGTGACGCTGCCGGACGAGGTGCAACCGAGCGTTTACGAGAAGTCGATCGCGCCGAACCTGCGCGCCGGTCAGACGCTGTGCTTCACCCACGGGTTCAACATCCACTACAAGACCGTCGTCCCGCCGGATGACGTGAACGTGATCATGGTCGCGCCGAAGGGACCGGGGCACCTGGTGCGTGACGAATACGTCAAGGGCGGCGGCGTGCCGTGCCTGATCTGCGTGGAGCAGGATCCTTCGGGCAATGCAAGGGAGCAGGCGCTGGCGTGGGCGATCGCCATCGGCGGCGCGCGGGCGGGCGTGATCGTCACGACATTCCAGGACGAAACGGAAACGGACCTGTTCGGGGAACAGGCGGTGTTGTGCGGCGGTCTGACGTCGCTGATCAAGCACGGGTTCGACACGCTGGTCGAGGCCGGCTACGAGCCGGAGATGGCGTACTTCGAGGTCTGCCACGAGCTCAAGCTCATCGTCGACCTGATCTACGTCGGCGGGCTGGATTACATGCGGTACTCGATCAGCAACACCGCCGAATGGGGCGACCTGCACGTGGGGCCGCAGATCGTCACCGACGACGTGAAGAAGAACATGCAGAAGGCGCTGAAGGCGATCCAGGACGGCACGTTCGCCAGGGAGTGGCGAGCCGAGTACGAAGCCGGCCTGCCCAATTTCAGGAAAGCCTACGAAGCCGACCTCAACCACCCGGTCGAACAGACCGGCAAGAAGCTCCGCAAAATGATGCCCTGGCTCAACGCCAAGGAACCGCCGAAGCATTGAGTGCGGTGATCGCCCCGTGAATTGTCAAAGCCCACGCATGGCCATGCGTGGGCTTTATGGTTTTTCAATTACCCGTTGGCCGGATCCTGCTGGTAATAATCGCGCATCGCATCGTACAGGTCGGGCAGCTTGCGCTTCAATGCGTCGGGCTTTTCGAAAAATGCCTCGGTCGCTTCGGCGAAGAACTCGGCCGGCTCGGTCGCGCCGTAGGCGTCGATCACGCTGCGCCGGCCGGCGCGGGTCCGGCTGACCAGTTGCTCATAATGCTCGGTCATGACCGCGACCCACTGGTCGAACTGTTCGCGCGAGCCGAGCGTCGGCGTGCCGTCGAACAACCCGTCGGCCACGTCGAGGGCGTGGGCGAATTCGTGGAACACGACGTTGCGGCCGTCGTCGGGGTTCATCGCCCCACCCGCCGCCGCGTCCCACGCCAGCACGATCGTGCCGATGTCGCCGGCGCTGGCCAGGCCCAGCACGTTGACTTCATTGACCAGCGGGCCGTCCTGTTGGCTGGTCGTGTAGGTCGTCGGCCGCACGATGATCGACTCGACGCTGCGGTAGTAGTCGTGGTCGAGGTGCAGCAGGAGCAGTGCCGCCTGGGCCGCGATGGACAGGCGAATGCGATCGGTCAGTTCGAAATCATCCGAGCCGTACCAGGATTTTTCCGCCATGAGGATGCGGGCGATGTCGAGCAGGCGCTGCTGATCGCGGGCTTCGAGCCGCGCGAAAAACGGCACGTCCTCGGCCAGACAGTCGTCCCAGCTTCCGGGGGTGCGCCGGGCGAGGATGCGCTGGCGGCGTCGACGTTTGAGCCATGCCAAGAGCATGGGGAGATTGTACGTTGTCGACCCGGACCTTCGAAGACGCCCCGAAGGGGTCCGTGGAACAGGTCCGGCTTGGATCATTCGGTGGCGGCGTGGAGGGCGGCGCCCATGGCTTGCAGGTGGTCGGGAGTCGTCCCGCAGCATCCGCCGATGATGCGGACGCCGACGTCCAGCAGGTCGCCCACGATCGCCGCCATGTCCTCGGGTGTGGCGCGGTAGTGGGTGACGCCGGCCGCGTCGGTCTCCGGCGCCCCGGCGTTGGGCTGAAGGATCACCGGCGCGTCACCCGCGCCCCGCACGACCGCCCCGGCCAGACGCTTGTAACCGTCGAGGTCGATGCCCGTGCCGCAGTTGGCCCCGACGATGCTGGCGCCCGCATCCAGGGTTTGTTTCATCAGGTCTTCCGGGGGTGCGCCCATCATGGTGTTGAACGCATCGCCGGCCGACTGGAAGGCATACGTGGCGACGATCGGCCAGTCGGCGACCTGCTTCGCCGCGGCGATGGCGATGCGGACCTCGTTGAAGTCGCTCATCGTCTCGATCAACGCGACGTTCGCGCCGCCTTCGTGCAGCGCGCTGAACTGCTCGACGAAGATGTCGGTCAGCTCGGCCTCGGTCGTGTCGCCCAGCGGTTCGAGGAACCCGCCGAAGGGACCGACGTCGGCCAGGACGAACGCGCGCTCGCCGGCGGCCTCGGCCGCCAGCCGCGCGCCGGCGGCGTTGAGCTGCGGCGCCGCGTCGGACAACCCGTGCATCGCCAACGCCGTCCGCGTGCCCTGGAACGTGTTGGTCGTCAGCAGATCGCAACCGGCGTCGGCATAACACTGATGCACGGCCCGAATCACCTCGGGCTTGTCCACGTTCCAGACCATCGCACAGTCCGCGGTGGTCAGTCCGGCTTCGATGAGTTGCGTGCCCATGCCCCCGTCGCACAACAGCGGGCGCTGGGCAATCCGTTCAAGCAGATCGTGGGTAGTCATACCTTGATTGTCGCCCGGCAAGGCTCAGGCCTCAAGCCCCATGCCCCACGCCCGCTTCGGCCGCTTCCATCGGCGGCAGATCGACCCCCTTGCCCCAGACTTCGCGGGCGCGACGGCAGTAGTGCAGGTAATTCGCCAGCGACACGTCCGGCGGCACGCGGTGATCGGCGAACGGAATGAAGCCGCCCTCTTCGACCAGCGGCGTCAGACGATCGATCTCCGCGTCAATGGCCTCGGGCCCCCGGGCCAGCACATGCTTGTCAAACCCGCCCATCATCAACAGCTCTTTACCGTATTCGGCACGCAACTTCCGGGGGTCGGCCCAGTTGCCGATCTCGACCGGGAACATGCAGTTGATCCCCGCCTCCAGCCACAACGGCAAGAGGTCGTCGATCTTGCCGTCGCAATCGACCCACAGCACGTCGATGCCATGTTTGCGGGCAAGGTCCGAGATGCGGCGGTAGTGCGGGACGAGGTACTGCTTGAAATGATTGGGCGCGAGCAGCGGGCCTGAGTTGTAGCACATGTCCTCCCACATCGTCACCGCATCGAACTTCCCGCCGGTCGCCAGGTAACGCTGGAGCTGGGTCACGAGCAGGTCGGCCACGGTGGTGACCATCTCCTCGAACCAGGCCGGGTCGTCGTAGACGACGTAGGCGACGTTTTCCATGCCCATCCAGTCGCGGATCCAGCCGAACAGCGACCCGGACCCGAGGAAGATCGGATGGTTGCGATCATCGTCGAACCAGGCGTCTGGCGGGGTCTCGGGGAAGCGGGCCAGACGTTCGGGGTGATCGGGATCGAGGCGGGGCTTGTAGTGCTGTTCCCACGAGGCGCGATCGACGAGGGTGTGGCCGACGTGCGGGGGGATGCCCTTGGCGGTGCGCGATTCCTGGACGATGACGCCGTCGTGCTGGCGGACGGTGTAGAGGTCGCCGTCGTCGGAGAGGATTTCCTTTTCGAACCAGGGGAGCAGGCCGCAGTGCGTGCCCGCGCTCCAGCCGGGCATGTCGCCGCCGCCGAGCGAGGCGTCGAGGCCGAAGTAGCGATGGGCGTTGCGGCGGGTGTACCGCTCGGGCAGGCCCTGCCTGTGCCACTCGGGGATGGTTTCATCCCAGAAGTTGAAGTCGTACAACGGGCAGCGGTCGGGGCTGCGGTAGTGCATCTGTTCGATAAAGCGTTGGCGATGGTTCATGGGGACACCAATGGGTGGTGCGGGGACGGGTACCGTACCACGCGGGCATGCGAATCAACATTCGCGCATCGGCTCGAATGCTGGACGATTCCGCTGTTCGCGGGTCGCGGGTCGCAACCCGTACGGGTCGCTTCATGAAATCATTCATACCACCCGTATTTGTTGACGCATTCGATGATGAACTGGTAGGTGTCCCAGCTTACCGCGGGGGGGACGGAGTGATCGGAGTGGTAGGCGTAGTTGCGGTGGGTCATCCCCGCGGCAAACTTGCTTTGGATTTGGTCTTCAATTTTCCGGGGGTCGTTGGTGCTCATGACCATGACGTCGATGTTGCCGAAGAAGCTCATCGCGTCGGCGTACCTGGGGCAGAGTTCGCGGACGTCCATGTGGGCCTTGGCCTCGATGGGCTGGAAGCAGTCGAAGCCGGCCTCGACCCACAGGTCGGTCACGCCGCTCACGCAGCCGTCGGTGTGATAGATGAACTTCATGCCGCGGTCGTGGGCCCAGTCGCACAGGCGTTTGTGGTCGGGCCAGATGAGTTGCTTGTACATGTCGGGCGAGCACATGGTGGCGTGGTTGAACGCCATGTCGCCGTAGATCCACAACCCGTCGGGCTCGATGCCCAGCTCGAGCATCCGGTCGAGGTCGCGGAGGGTGATGTCGGTGTGGGTGCGGGAGACGTCGACGATCCAGTCGGGGTCTTCGACCATGGCCATGAGGCTGATCTCATCGCCCATCAATCGCCGCAGGGTCTCGAACGATTCCACGCCGGTGAGGTGGACCCAGCGGCCGGCGGCCCGGGCCCGGTCGTACTGCCGCCGCACGTTATCGAGATCGACGTGACAGGGATGTTCGATGATGCGGCGTTTGAGGTCGGCCCAGTCGTCGCGGGTCCGGCAGGCGAAGCCGTGATGTTCAGGCGTGCCCGAGCGGTGTTTCCACTGGCGTTCGGTCTGGCCGAAGTTGTTGATGACGATGCGGGTTTCGTCATCTTCGCTGACGAGTTCGTTGCGTCCGGGGAAGGGGGCGGGCCACAGCCAGCAGCAACCGGCGAAATCGCTTTCGAGCCGATCGAGGACCGTGCCGGCGTCGCCGTCGAGGCCTTCGCCCTGCCAGCGGCGGATCGTGTCGGACCAGAAGGTTTCGTGACGGGGCACGCGATCCTGGTCGCGGCGTTCCATGAACGCGTTGACGCGCTCGACACTCGTCATCGTCGCGGTGGGCATGGTGCGGCTACTCCATCGGGCGGGGCAAGATCAGCCTACCACCTGCCGCCCGGACCGCCATGCACGAGGTCACCGTCTGCTTGTCGGGAATTGATTACACGCCGCACTGCAACATGCGGTCGACCTTGTTCACGATCGTCTCGTGCGAGCCGGTCACGCTCAGCACGTCGCACTCGGACCCGAGGATGAACGGCTGACCGGTCGCGGCCACCCGTGCCGCGAGGTCCCTCGTCAACTGCTCCACCTTTTCCGGGGGCATGGTCGAGTCGCTGTAGAACTGCTTGGTCGGCAGGTTGCCGTAGAGCACGACGTCGTCGTCGATCAGCGTCGCATCGTGGGCCAGGTCGCGCGGGCTGCCGAGGCTGAGCATGACCGGGCGAATGCGCCGGCCGAACGCTTCGACAAACCCGTCCGTCAACTCGCCGCAGTCGTGGAACACCAGCCCGCAGCCCGCTTCGTGCAGTTGATCACGCACCTCCAGGTTCGGCTGCATGACGAAACGCTCGAACACGTCCGACCCACTGCCGATCTGGTTGGGCGAGAGGAAGATCGTGTTGGCCGCCGGCTCGCAGACACACACGGCGTGGGCCCCCGCGTCGATCTGCGCCTTGAGCGATCGCGCCACCGCAAGCTCGGCCAACTCGAGCGCCCGCTCGGCCAGCGCGACCTCCGGCTCGTCGTCGGCGCTCATGCCCATCCCCGCCAGCGCGACCGGCATGATCGGCTCGGCCAGCAGCTTGGTCATCAGGCTGAACGGCCCGATCGCCATGCCCACCGCGATCAGGTCGCTGTGCTGCACAACGTGCGCCAGCGCCTCGATGTGCGCCTGGTTCCGCGGGCCGAACGGCACGTCGGATGTAGCCTTGGCCTTGTCGATCATCGCATCGTCCGGCGGCGCGTCCAGGTGATGGCTCTGCGGCTCATCGCCACCGACCCCCAGCCGCGCCAACAGGTCCGCCTTCTCCAGCGTCAGATCCATCAGCGATAGCGCCAGCGGCGTGTTGAACCGCCGGGCCGTGTCGATCATCACCTGGCCGAGCAATGGCCCATCGTTCATCACCTTCCGGGGGGCGGGCTGCTCGTGCAGCAGCAGGTCCGTGCCGATGGGCATGCGATGGTGGTCGCGGGCCAGTTCGATCAGCCGCGCCCGCAGCGCGGCGACGTTCGGATGCACATCAGGGGTGGTGTTCGCGTTCATGGGTGATGCTCGTGGTGCAGCGCCGGGTCAGGCGCCCGCGTCCCAACGCAGGCCTTCTTCCAGCACGTAACGATAGTGTTCGATCGGCATGTAGTCGGTCAGCGAATTGCCGGTGCCCAGCGCCCAGTGGCCGTCGGCGAAACACCTGGCGATCTTGTCGCGGGTGTAGGCGCGAATCTGCTCCTCGCTGCCGCGACAGATCAAATCGACATCCAGCCCGCCCAGCGGCGTGACACGCTGGCCATACTTCGCCTTGAACCGGTCGACCGGGAGGATAATTTCTTCAAACGAATGCTTGGCGTCGATGCCGCAGAAATCGATCAGGTCATCGTACACCGCATCGAGGCAGCCGCACGAATGCAGCACGAACGGCTTGCCCGCCTCGTGGGCGATGTCGGTCATGCGGCGATAGATCGGGAACACCAGCTTGCGCAGTTGGTCGGGGGAGAGGAACGTGCTGGTGCGAAAGCCCAGGTCGTCGCCCTGGCGCGTCGCGCCGACCGCGTCCATCTGCGCCAGGTGACGGTTGGCGGCCACGATCAGCCTGCCCAGCTTTTCGAACACCGCGGCGACGAGGTCCGGCTCATCCGCCAGGGCGAACGCCATGCCTTCGACGCCCATCATCGTCGACGCCCATTCGTACGGGCCCATGCCGACGCCGGCGACCAGCTTCGCACCGTCCGGCAGATGCCGCGCCGCCAACTCGTAGGGCCGATAGTCGATCGGCGCCGACTCGTCCGGCCAGTCGTATCGCTCGAAGTCGTCCCAACCGCTGATGACGATGCGCTCTTCACTGCCGGCGCCGCGGCGCACGTCCTTCTCCGGCAGCGGACAGTTCAACAACACCTCGATGGGCACGCCGTCGAACCCCATGCTCAGCCAGAACTCGACGTACAGCGCCCACTTGCGCGGCTCGTCGACGGGCATCGCCATCCACGGCGCGCCGGTCCAGGCGTCGATGAACTCGCCGCTGGCGATGTGTTCGTACACCGGCAGGTGGTTCGGCCGACCGCGGCGAGTCAACACCTTGCGGAACTGCTCGAAGTCGGGCTGTCGCGGGCTTTGCCAGTGCATGATCACCTTACAGATCGTACTCGGCCAGATTGCAGGTGTTCGGATCGATCAGGGCCGACTGGTCG
>CAYYPN010000036.1:11496-15205 GCA_964473545.1 uncultured Planctomycetaceae bacterium | reverse complement strand
ATTCCTCCGCACGATCGTCGAGGTCAAGGTCGCCCGCATCGAGCAGCTTACCTACGGCGAGTTCATCCACTCCCTGCCGAATCCGACCAGCTTCAACCTGCTGGGCGTCAATGCCCTCGACGGGCAGATGTGCCTGGAGATCAGCCCGCTGATCATCTACCCGATCATCGATCGGCTGATGGGCGGGTCGAACGCGGAGCTGTTCATTCCGCAGCGGCCGCTGACGATGATCGAGCAGCGTCTGGTGAGCAAGATCACCGACCGGGCGATGGCGGGGTTGAGCGAAGCGTGGCAAGGGGTTTTCCCCTGCGAGTTCGAGTTGGAACAGACCGAGAGCAATCCGCAGTTCATCCAGATCGTCCCGCCGAACGAGGTGGTGGTGGTGATCGGTTTTGAGCTGAAGATGGGCGGGCGAGCGGGAACGATGTCGCTGTGCATACCGTTCACGATCATCGAGCCGATCATCGACAAGCTGGCGGCCCAGTCGTGGCATGCGTACAGCCGGGGGCGGAGCGACGACGGGTTGCGTGACAAGCTCAGCGGGAAGCTGCGTCGGGCGCGGGTGGACACGTGCGCGATGCTGGCGGAGACGACGATCACGGTGGACGATCTGATCAACATGGCGCCGGGGGACGTGATTACGACGGACAAGCCGGCGAGTCAGCCGCTGGTGTTCGCAATCGAGGGCAAGAAGAAGTTTCTGTCGAACCTGGGTCAGTTCAAGGGCAAGCGAGCGTTGAAGATCAACCGCCCGATCACGGCACGGGACCGTGTGTGAGCGGCAGGGGCGGGGATCCGGGGGGATCCGGGAAGATCCGGACGTAATTCGGGGGTGATCCGGGGCCAGGTTTGGCCCCGGCGGTTGGATCTCGGACATGCGCCGGGCCATGGCGGCGTGCGAGCTTCACGGGGAATCGGTTACAACCGCCGCACGGCGCAGAGGGCGACGGTACACCAGGCGTTGCCGAGGCGGTCGTTGATCGCGAAGCCGCGTTGGATGGGCGGTGCGACGGGGTAGCCGCGCTGGCCGACGCGCTGCAGCCAGGCCTGCAGGTCGTGATCGGCGACGGCGTGGGATTCGGTGAACAGCACGAGCATCAGACCGCAGTGGTAGAGTGCGCTGTCCGTGGCCATTTTCCGGATGTCGCGTGAGACCGGCTGGAGGAGTTCGGCCGAGTAGCGCGCAAACGGACCGTCGGGGGTGAACTGCGCCACCGTTTTGACCTCCAGCCAGAACGCCGCGGCCAGCGCCACCGCGTCGGCCGGTTCGAACAGCGTCGTCTCGGCCTCGGGATCGATCAGCGGGCGGGCGTCGGGGGTGAGCACGATGTCGCAACGTCGCCCTTCGCTCCTGCGCCGGCCGGTGCGGTCGGACGGGTAGCGTTGTTCGGGCCAGACCCCGTAACCACCGTCGCGCAGCGCCGCCTGGATCAGCGGGTGCAACCGCAACTCGTCCATCGCATCGATCGAGTAGACGGCCTGTTCGGCATCATCGGCCCGGGCGCGCGACTCGAGATGACCGGCCACGCATTCGACAATCTCGACGACATCCCATCCCATCGGCGGGCGATTGTAGTGCGGCCCGGCGCATGGCGACAGGTTACGCCGTTTGCGGTATTCTGCGTAACATGGCCATCGGGTTTGTCACTCACGATACGTTCCTCGAACACAAGACCGCACCGGACCATCCCGAGCGGCCGGAGCGTCTGCGGGCGATCCTGGATGCGCTGTGGGCGTCGGATCGAATCGAGCGCATGACGCGCCTCGACTTCGGCCCGGCGAGCGTCGATCACATCGCCGAACTGCACGATCGCGATTACATCGAACGCATTGCCGAGGCCTGCGAGACCGGCGAGTACTACATGGACTCGATGGACACGCCGATCAGTCGCCAAAGTTACGACGCGGCCTTGCTGGCCGTCGGCGGGGTGCAGGCGGCGTGCGATGCGGTGATGGGCGGCGACGTGCCTCGCGCGTTCTGCGCGGTACGCCCCCCCGGGCATCATGCCGAGCACGCCACGGCGATGGGGTTCTGCCTGTTCAACAACGTCGCCCTGGCCGCCGAGCATCTGTTGCATCGCCACGGCCTGTCGCGCGTCGCCATCGTCGACTTCGACGTCCACCACTGCAACGGCACGCAACATGCCTTCTACGAACGACCCGACGTGCTCGTCGCCAGTTGTCACGAACACCCCCGCTTCCAGTTCCCCGGCACCGGCTACGAACACGAAACCGGCAGCGGCGACGGCTGCGGCACCACCGTCAACACCCCCCTGCTCCCCGCCACCGGCGACGAAGAAGCCCATCAGGCCTTCGACAATCTGATCCTCCCCGCGATCGACACGTTCAAGCCCGAGTTGATCCTCATCAGCGCCGGGTTCGACGCCCACAAGCTCGATCCCCTCGGCGGGTTGAACTGGTCCTACGAATGCTTTCGCGGGATGACCGAACGGTTGTGCGATGCGGCGAATCGGCATTGCCCCGGACCTTCCGGGCAGGGCCGCGTCGTCAGCGTCCTCGAAGGCGGCTACAACCTCGACGCGCTCGCTCAGTGCGTGTGCGAACACGTCGACGTGTTGGCCGCTAACATGTCGTGATGGCCCGCGCCCGCCAACAACCCGACCCGCACGAATGGTACGCCGACGGCCTGCGGTTCACCTGCACGCAATGCGGCAATTGCTGCACCGGCCCGCCGGGCGTGGTCTGGTTCGACGATGAAGAACTCCAGGCCATGGCGGACCTTTGCGACCTGACGACCGACGAATTTTTCAAACGCTACGCCCGCCGCATCGGCAGGCGATACTCCCTGGAAGAACGCAAAACCCGCCACGGCTACGACTGCATCTTCCTCCGCCGCGACGAACACGGCAAAGCCCTGTGTTCCATCTACGACGTGCGTCCCAAACAGTGTCGAACCTGGCCCTTCTGGCCGGAGAACCTGGCCACCGCCCAGGAGTACCATCGTGCCGCCGAGCGCTGCCCGGGCATGAAGCGCGGCCTCGAAGGCGATGGCACGTTCTACCCCATCGAAGACATCCGCATCCGGCGCGACAACAGTGGCAACTAACCCCCGCCAGGTCACACATCCCTGGAATCGTTGGCAGCACGACGCCGCAAGACCCGTGATCCATCTCGCGCTGACCGACCTCTACCAACGCATCGACGCCGACGTCGCTTCGCGAAACCCCGTCTGCGAATTGTCCGGCCGCTGCTGCAATTTCGACGTCTACGGCCACCGCCTCTACGTCACCGGCCTCGAAATCGCCTGGTTCCTCCACCATGCCCCCCCGCCCCCGGCTCGCCCCCGGGCCGACCACCCGACAGCCACGGCGAACTCGCCCCAGCCCCCCCCGGAGGGCTGCCCCTACCAATGCGGCAAAATCTGCTCCGTCCATACCCTCCGCCCCCTCGGATGTCGCCTGTTCTTCTGCGACCCGGCGGCCGAAGCCTGGCTTAACGACGTGCACGAACACTACCTCGCCGAACTGCGCCGGCTTCACGACACCCACCACATCCCCTACGCCTACATGGAATGGCGAGCCGGTCTCGCCGCGGCCAGTACCCGGATAACCCCCGCGACCGAATCCACGCCATGATTATTCAAACCCAGGCCCACGCTCGTGTCGGACTCATCGGCAACCCGTCCGACGGGTACTTCGGCAAGACGATCTCGGTGATCTGCCGCAACTTCGCCGCGCGGGTCACGCTT
>CAYYPN010000036.1:0-11486 GCA_964473545.1 uncultured Planctomycetaceae bacterium | reverse complement strand
TCGCCACGCCTGACCATCTGCCAGCACGAGTCCGACCGCAGCCAGTTCGACAACATCCACGACCTGGTCAATGACGTGCAACGCAACGGCTACTACGGCGGGCTGCGGCTGATCAAGGCCGCGATCAAACGCTTCTGCGACTACTGCGACCAGCGCAGCATCCGCCTGCCTCAACGCAACTTCAGCATCGAGTACCACACCGACATCCCGGTGCGCGTGGGCCTGGCCGGGTCGTCGGCCATCGTCACCGCCACGATGAAGGCGCTGATGTCGTTCTACGGCATCGACGTCGACAAGCCGCTGCTGCCCAACCTCGTCCTCAGCGTCGAACTCGACGAACTGGGCATCGGGGCCGGCCTGCAGGACCGCGTCATCCAGACCTACGAAGGCGCGGTCTTCATGGACTTCAACCGTGAGTGGTTCCAGCAGCGCGGGTTCGGCGAATACGAACCGCTGGACCCCCGGAAATTGCCCCCGCTGTTCGCCGCGGTTCGGCCCCTCCTCGCCGAAGGGACCGAGGTGCCCCACAACGATCTGCGCGGCCGCTTCAACCGCGGCGAGGAAAAAGTGCTCAAGGCCATCGACGAGTTCGCCGGCTACGCCCAACAGGCCCGCGACCTGATCGTCGCCGGGCGCGGCCACGAAATCGGCCCGCTCATGGACGCCAACTTCGACCTGCGCAATCGCATCATGCAGATCAGCGAAGGCAATCGCCAGCTTGTCGAAACCGGACGCAAGCTCGGGGCTTCGGTGAAATTCGCCGGCTCGGGCGGCGCGATCATCGGCATGTACGACGGTGATCCCGATCGCTACCAGCGCCTCGTCGAAGCCTACCGCCGGATCGACGCGTTCGTCTTCACCCCGCAGGTGGCCGAATGAACACGATCCGCAAGGCGGTGATTCCCGCGGCCGGGTTCGGCACACGCCTGCTTCCGGCGACCAAGGCCGTCCCCAAGGAACTGCTGCCGGTCATCGACAAGCCCGTCCTGCAGTACGTCGTCGAAGAAGCGGTGGCGTCGGGCATCACGGAACTGATCGTCATCACCTCGGCCGGCAAGGGCGCGCTGGCCGATCACCTGCTCGATCACGCGGCGCTCGAAGCTCACCTTCGCCAATCCGGCAAGGTCGACTTGCTGGACAAGGTACACGACATCACGCGCGGCGCGCGCGTTCGGTTCATCGAACAACCCGAGCAGCGCGGGCTCGGCGATGCCGTACGCTGCGGCCGCGAGGCGGTGGGCGACGAGCCGTTCGCCGTATTGCTGGGCGATACGATCATTCACCCCGACGACGATGCCGCCCCGGGCCTGCGGCAGATCATCGACGTGTACGACCGGATGCGGACCAGCGTCGTCGCCGTCCGACGTATTCAGCGCGAGCACGTCAATCGCTACGGCATCGTCGACGGCCAACCGGTCGATGCTGACGAGCGCACGTATCGACTGGATCGCCTGATCGAAAAGCCCACGCCCGACGCGGCGCCGACAAACCTGGCCATCGCGGGGCGCTACGTGTTCACCCCCGCGATTTTCGAACCCCTCGCCGCGGCGCAACCGGGCCACGGCGGCGAGATTCAACTGACCGACGCCATGAACGCCCTCGCCGCCACCGAAGGCATGCATGCGCACCTGTGGCGAGCGACACGGTACGACCTGGGCAATCGCACGGATTACATGCAGTGCCTCATCGAGATGATCCGGCGGGATCGCGAACTCGGTTCGTTGTTGCGCTGACTGGTGGACCCGCCTGATCCGTCAATCCGCGGCGAACGTCTTCAACAGTCGACCGAGGTGTTGACAGCCGGGACCTGACGTAAGCGAACGTGATCCGGGAGCTGTCCACTCACGGCTGTTGTTCGGTTGTGTTTTGCGGCGGTTCGCCGTGCGTGACGCGGCGCCAGACTTCGGCGGCCATGCGCTTGCCGAGGTGATCTTCCTCATCGACCACCGCTTCGGCGCCGGCAAGGATCAGCTCATACAAAAACACGTGGTACCGGGCCCGGGCGATGATCGGGACATGGGGACTGGTCTGCTTGGCCAGGTGAATGATCTGCCGCGTCGCGGCCACGTCAGGCAACGTCACCACCAGCGCGCGGGCCTGGTCGAGGTGGATGTGTTCGAGCAGGTCGGGCGCGGTGGCGTCGCCGTGCTGGGCGGCAATGCCGTAGGACTCGGCCATCTTCAGGTTACGAGGGTTGATGTCGACGACGAGCAGGCGGTCACGGAAGTCGCGCAACAGGCGGGTGGCGATGCGCTGGCCCGCGGGGCCGAACCCGATGAGCACGATGTGGTCGGCCGTGGGTCGCCGGCGGGTCTGGTCGGCGGCGGCGTTGGCGCCGTGGTCGATGCTGGGTCGTTTGCGTTCGAACCAGACCGCGACGGCGGGCGCGAAGCGGACCATGTATGGCGTGAGCAGGAGGGTGAACATGGTCACGGCCACGATCAGGCGAAAGATGTCGCGTGAGATGAGTTCGCCGCCGTAAGCCAGGTCGACCAGGACGAAGCTGAACTCGCCAATCTGGGCCAGGGCCAGCCCGGTCGCCAGCGCGATGCCGCCGGGCATGCGCAGCAGTCGGACGATGGCGTAGAGGACCAGGGCCTTGCCGACGATGACGGCGACGACGGTGCCGAGGACCCAGTGCCAGTGCCCGGCTGCCCAGAGCGGATTGAACAGCATCCCGATCGATGCGAAGAAGAGGGTGACGAGGACGGTTTTCAACGGGCCGACGTCCGAGCGGATCTGCGGGGCGAACGGCGAACCGGCCAGCAGGAGCCCCGCGGCGAACGCGCCCAACGCCGGCGACAGGCCCAGCTCGTGGGCGATCACCGTCGAGCCCAGCGCCATGACCACCGCCAGGAGCACGGGCAACTCGCGGTTGCGCACCAGTTGGCGCAGCACCATGACGCGCGGGGCGAGGACGTTGAACAGGATGTAGAACCCCCCCACCATCACCGCGCCCAGGCCCACGGCCAGACCGACGGATTTCAGCGCATCGATCAGGCCGCCTTCGCCGGCGAGAATGCTGATCAGCAGCACGGCGGGAACCACGGCCACGTCCTGCATGAGCAGCACGCCGACGGTGTTGCGTCCGTGCATCGTGTCGATCTCTGCCCGGTCGGCCAGGAGGCGCAACACGCAGGCGGTGCTGGACAAGGCGACCATGAGCCCGATGCCGATGGCGGGCGCGGCGTCCATGCCCAGCACCGCCGCGCCCGCGGCGAACAGGACGGTGGTCAACAGGATCTGCAGCGGCCCGCCGACCAGGGCGATCCTGCCCATGCGGCGCAGGCGCGGGATGGAAAATTCCAGCCCGATGGAAAACAGCAACAACGCCACGCCGAGTTCGGCGATCTGGGCGACGTCCTCACTGGTCTTGACCCAGCCGATGGCGTTGGGCCCGACCAGGGCGCCGGCCACAAGATAGCCGACGATCGCGTGTTGGCGTAGCTGTTCAGCGATCACGCCGCACGCCAGCGCCGCAACGAGAAGAATCACAATTTCGATCAGCGTGTGCCAGGTTTCCATCGCTGTGTCGACACTTTACCAGATGAAGCGGCGATAAGGCGAAGGGACGAGCCCACGGCGGCATTGCGCGACGCTCGCAGCGGCCCGGCGGCGGCGCGGATGCCATGCAAGACCAGCGGGGGTATGCTGGGGTGAAGGAGTACGACATGAATGAATCACGTCTGAACGTGTTGCTGGTGCTGCCGGATCAGTGGCGATGGGACTGGCTGGGATGTGCGGGGTATGACCTTGCGGTGTCGACGCCGAACGTCGACGCGCTGGCGGCTCGGGGGACGCTGTTTGAACAGTGCCGGTGCAACTCGCCGGTGTGCGCTCCGAGCCGGGCGTGCCTGGTTCAGGGGCTGCGTTACGATCGGGCGGGCGTGCGGGACAACAGCGTGAACACCGACGCGGATCGGCCGAACATGCTCAAGCAACTGCGTGACGCCGGCTACCACGTCATGGGCTCGGGCAAGTTCGACCTGTTCAAGCCCGAACACTTCCGCGGGCTCGACGGCTGGACGGACCAGCTCGGGCGGATCGGGATCACGCGAGGCTTCGACCAGTCGGGCAAGCTCGACTGCGCCAACAACGGCTGGCCCGAGCCGCAGGACCTGTATGCGAAGATGCTGCACGAGCATGGATTGATGCAGACGCATCACCAGGATTACAAGAACCGTCGTGCCGCGGGCATGCACGGCACGGCGCGCGGATCCGCAGCCTCCCCCCTGCCGCGCGAGTTGTACACCGACGATGTGACGGGTCAGCATGCCGAGCGGTTGCTGCGAGAGGCGCCGGCGGGCGAGCCGTGGTTCTGCTGGGTGAACTTCCCGGGTCCGCACGATCCGTTCGACCCGCCGGCGGAGTTGCTGGAGCGTTACGAGGGCGTGGACTTTCCGCCGCCGGTCGCGGGCGATCCCGAGTTGGATCACCAGGCCAGCCGCCGGGCGTATGCCGCCTGCTGCACGGGCATCGACGAGTGGGTCGGACGTTTGATCCGGGTCGTCGAAGCGCGGGGCGAACTGGACAACACGCTGATTATCTTCGCGTCCGACCATGGTGAGATGCTCGGCGACCACGGCCGGTGGACCAAGAGCCTCCCTCAGGAAGGGTCGGTGCATGTGCCGTTGATCGCGGCCGGGCCGGGTGTGGCCGAGGCCCGTCGTACAAATGCGCTGGTGGAGTTGATCGACCTGGCGGCGACGATCACCGACGCGGCGGGCGCGGCGCCGGTGGACGGTTGGGATGCGCGGTCGCTGTGGCCCGTGCTGCGCGGCAAAGCCGAGGCCCACCGCGATGTGCAGCACAGCGGCCTGCGCCAGTGGCGCATGGTCTGCGACGGCCGGTACAAACTCGTGCGCGATCCGAAGAACGGCGACGCGCTGTACGACCTCGAAGCCGACCCCGGCGAAACGAACAACCTCATCGACAACCCCGAGCATGCGGCGGTGATCGAGCGATTGACGCCCGAACTGCCGCATGATCAAATCCCCGTGGAGTAACCCATGCCCGAACACACCTTCAGCGACGATCGTTACGAGCGGCCCGATGGCTGGTTCCGCCGGTGCGGAGCCAGCGGCCTGATGATGCCGGCCCTGAGCCTGGGGTGCTGGCACAACTTCGGCGCCGCCGGAAGCGGGTCCCACGGTATTGCCGACGAACCGGGCTTCCATGAGCAATGCCAACGCATGCTTTTCACGGCATTCGACCTGGGCATCACGCACTTCGACCTGGCCAACAACTACGGTCCCCCCGGCGGGGCCGCCGAACAGCGCGTCGGGCGTATCCTCAAGGACATGCCGCGCGATGAGCTGATCATCAGCACCAAGGCCGGCCATCGCATGTGGCCCGGTCCCCTCGGCCGCGGCGGGTCGCGCAAACACATGCTCGCCAGCCTCGACCAATCACTCGAGCGCCTCGGCCTCGACTATGTCGACATCTATTACCACCACACGCCCGACGCCGACACGTCGCTGGAAGAGACCCTGGCCGCGCTGGACCAGGCGATCGCCAGCGGCAAGGCGATCTACGCCGGCGTGTCGAACTATCCCGGCGCGCTGCTGGCCGACGCGGCGCGCGTGTGCGACCTGCATCGCCTGCATCGGCCGATCATCCACCAGCCGGCCTACCACATGCTCCACCGCAGCATCGAGACCGACCTTTGGCCGGTGGTTGAGCGATTCGGCGTGGGCGTGATCGCGTTCTGCCCGCTGGCGCAGGGGTTGCTGACGGATAAGTATCTCGACGGCATCCCCGACGACTCCCGCGCCGCGAGCAAGGCCGGCTTCCTCATGGCCGATCGCGTCAACGACGAGGTGCGGGCCAAACTGCACAAACTCAACGCCATCGCTTCGGATCGCGGCCAGAGCCTGGCGCAGATGGCACTGGCGTGGGTGTTGCGCGACCGCCGGATCACCAGCGCCCTGATCGGGGCGAGTCGACCGGAACAGATCGAACAGAACGCCACGTGCCTCGATGCCGATCCCTTCACCGACGACGAACTGGCCGCCATTGACGAAATCGTGAACGCATGAGTTACCAACGCCCCAGCATTTTCATCCTTCAAGCCGATCGGCCGCGTTGACGTGACCCGCGGGGCGTTCGCGGCGAATCCGCCCGGGCGGTGTGCGTCCTCAAGGGCACGCACCACACCGGCGTCTTTCCCCTCCCACAACATTGGCGGTATCATGGCGACATTCACATCGTTCGGCTGGAGTGCGCGGCCGAGGGAGGCGCGACATGCCGAACTTCCAGTGCACCCACTGCGGACAGACTTTTCACATCGACGGCCTGGCCGCGGGTGAAACGACTACTTGCCCCCATTGCGGCCGATCCACGCCCCTGGGCGTCTCCGATGAGCCGGTGCTGCCCACCGCCGGTCGCACGCCGCGGCGCGGCAAGGCGTCGTTCTGGTCGTTGCTGCCGCTGCGTTACCAGCTCGGGATTGTGGGCGGGATCGGCGCCGTGATTGTCATTGCCGTGGTGTTGATCGTGGCCCTGGGTTCCGGCGGCGGCGACGACGAAACCACTACGTCCACCAGCGTCTCCCGCACCGGTCCGCCGCCCAGCCTCGGCGTCAAGCCCAAGCCCCCGGAACCCGAACCGGTCGTCGAGCCTGAACCGGAACCCGAGCCGGAACCCCAGCCGATCGTTGAGCCGAACGACCCGCCCCCGCCCCCGGCGGTCGAGCCTGAACCGGAGCCCGAGCCCGAGCCGGTTGACGTGTTTGAAGCCGAGTTCGCACCACGCATCGCCAATGCCGCGGCCGGCAACGACCCCAACGATGACGCGGCACTGTTTACCGATCTGGCCGAGGCGGTCGTACGGGGCCGGCTGACCCGGGCGCATGTCCCGCAGGTGCTTGATGCGATCAGCGAACTGGCCGAGCGTCACACCGGCGGGCGCGACGCGGCGTTGGCGGCGCTGCAACGGATCGGCCGCGCCATACCGGGCCACCGCGTCGATGCACTGAACCGCACGATCACCATCGCCAGCGTCGGCCTGCGCGCCGGGTCCAGCCCCAAGCGTGAGTTCAACCGAATCGTTGACCTGTACATCGCCCTGGGCGATGCGCAACTCGACGCGTTCGCCCCGACCGATGCCCTGGCCAGCTTCAAGCAGGCGTTCGAGATGGCCCGCTTCGCCGAGGCACCGCCCTTCCGCGACATTCGTGACCGCCAGGCGCTGGCCGAGGTGCGCATCGAACGCCAACGCGAGATCGATCAACTGGCCGCCCGGCTGGAAGACGAGCCCGACGACTCCCAAGCCGCCGATCGGTTGACACGCATCTTCATGCTGGAGTTCGATCGCCCGCGCCTGGCGAAACCCCACGCCGACGTGGTGAGCGATGAGATGTGGCGGCACGTCATCACGATGGCGGCGACCGACCTGGCGGACCTGCAGACCGGGCAGATGCTGCAACTGGGCGATGCCTACAACCGCTTCGCCAACGATCCGAACGGCCCGAATCGCATCGCCATGTATATCCGGGCCCGGCTCTACTACGAGTCGTACCTGCGCAACGACCTGGAGGTCAGCTCCCGCCGCACGCAGGCCTACCGCGACAAGCAACAGGTCGACCGCCAGTTGCAGCAACTGGGCATCGGCATGAAACAGGCCCGACGCCTGGTGAAAAAACTGCGCGGGCTCGACCCGGCCGACGACGTCGCCCCGAAGATCGCCAAGGCCATCGCGAACGGTGCGCAATGGCTTTACAGCCAGTGCGATGAGCGCACGTTCTGGGAGCAGCCGAACGAATGGGGGCCCGACCATCGCAACTGGGCCGGTCGCACGGCGCTCGCCGCCTATGCCCTGACCACCGCGGGCGAGGTCCCGGCGAATCATGAACGCCTCAACGACGCGATCGCATGGCTGTTCCGCCAACCGATCGACGGCATGTACGCCACGTGTTTCCGCACGCACCTGTGGGAGACGCTGGAGCATGACGCCCGCATCGATCGCCTCGTCGAGCGCGACGTCCGACGCATGTACCAGGTCCAGCACACCACCGGCACCTACGGATACCACGTGGCCCGGCCCGACAAGCCCGGCGACACCTCCACCACCCTCGCGGCGGGACTGACCATGTGGCTGGGCGAGAGCAACGGCATGCCCGGCCGCGGCATGCTCTGGGCACGCATGGTCGCTCGCCTGGTCCTCGATCAGAAGGAAGACGGCGGCTGGGCGTATCGACCGGCCAACGACACGTCGACCCAAACCATGACCGCCGCGGCGCTGACCGTGCTGCTGATGGCCCGGGACCTGGGCTACCTCGAACAGTTCCCGGAAGTACGCGACCGGGCGCTCGAAGCGATCGACCGGGGCTTGTACTGGATGGACACGACCTACAATCCCGCGCCCGGCGGACGGTGGCCCTACTACGACCTGGCCGCGGTCCAGCACGTGGGCCTGCTCAGCGAACGCCGACAGTTCAACGGCGACGACTGGTACACCAGCGCCGCCGACCGGCTCGTCGCCAGGCAATCGGACAACGGCTCGTGGAGCGACAACCTGGTCGATACCGCGTTCGCGGTCGTGTTCCTCGCCCGGGGCGGGATCGACTACGACGTGTACCTGCCCGACGACCGGCTGAAGGGCCGAACCGCCCGATAAACCCGTACGGACCCGCGATGGTCGCCGCAGATCCGCCGGGACCATCAAGCGGCGACGCAACCTGGTCGATGACACCTGTAATCGTCCAGTGTCGGCGTTCGACGCCGAGAGGTGCGTATGGCCGCCGCTTCCGATGGAAGCCCGATTCAGGTCCAGGTCTCGCCCGACGGCATGCGAGCCGAGGTGCTCGCCACCGCGCCGGGCTGTACTGTCGAACAGGTGCTCGAGGCCCTCCGACAGGCCGACGTGGTTGTGGACGATGCGGTCACACAGCAGGTCACCCAAGCCGTCGCCGCGCATGTCGATCCGGACGACGACGACGAGGCGCCGGCCGAGCCGCTGATCGTGCTGACCGGCGCGCCCGCGGTCAACGGCGAGCACGGCAAACTCGAATGGGCCGACGGCTGCGATCCGAACCGCGAGCCCGCCGAGGATGACCAGCAGGTCGACTTCTACAACCAGTCCCACTTCGTGATGGCCAAACCCGAGCAGGTGATCGCTCGCGTGATTCCCCCCACGGAAGGCGAAGCCGGCCGCGACGTGCGCGGCAACGCGCTGCCGCCGCGCCCCGGCGAACCGTGCAACGTCGCCTTCGACCCGGCAACGATCACGGTCAGCGACGACGGCCGATGCACCGCCCGACTCGCCGGCGTCCTCCACATCGACAAGCAGCCGGTCAGCATCAACCCGGTACTCAACATCGACGGCTACGTCGACTTCAGCACGGGCAACATCCGCTTCACCGGCGACGTGATCGTGGCCCGGGGCGTGCGCGACCGGTTCAATATCAACGCCAGCGGCGACGTGGAAACCGGCGAGCTGATCGAGGCCGCCTCCGTCACCGCCGGCGGTGACCTGCGCGCCAAAGGCGGGGCGGCCTTGAAAGACGCCGGGCAACTTCGCGCGGGACGCGACCTGCTGGCGCGGTACCTCGTCGGCGTCGACGCGATGGTCGGCCACGATGCGCTGATCGAGCGCGAAGTGATCAATTGCCGGCTTGAAGTCGGGCACATGCTCGACGTGAGCAAAGGCGCGATCATGGGCGGCGAATGTCGCGTCGCCGGACCGGTCCGCGCCGGCGTGCTCGGGTCACCGGCGGGGCTGGCGACGATGCTGTACCTCGCCTGTCACCCGCGGCTTGAAGCACGCCTCGCGCAGATGGAACGGATGCTCCAGGAGATCGCGCTGCACCCGGAATCGAGGGACCTGCAGGCCCGACGCCCCAACCTCGAACGCCAGCTTCACCGCACGCGCGAGAAGTACCAGGCCATCCGCTCGGTCGACCTCGCGGTCCGCGAGGTGATCCATGCGGACACCCGGCTGGTCATCGGCGGCTGGCAGTTGCACTTCCACCGGACGGTGCGCGGGCCGATCATGATTCAATGGAACGCCCACCAGCGCCTGATTACGCGGGTCGACCCCGGCCAGCCGTCCCATCCGATCAGCTCGCTCCCGGGCGTGGTCATGCAACAGATCGACAACGCCCCCCTGGCCAGGTCGGCTTGAGCCGGACGCGAAACGCCCCCCGGCGAAGGCGCGGGTAAGGCGGTGATTGGATCGGCATGCCGGTCGATTCACGGGGGGCCGGCGCCGTATGATGGCGCGTCATGACCACCACGCCCGGCGACATGTCGTCGCTCAAGCAGGTTCTGCGCGACCTGACCACTGAAGGCGAGCTTTACGAAACGCTCGATGACGGGCGATTGCTCTGCTACGCCTGCGGGCACGAGTGCAGGATACCCGAGGGTCGATCCGGGGTCTGTCGCATCCGTGACCACCACGACGGCAAGCTGAGGGTGCCGCACGGCTACGTCGGGGCGCTGGCGTGCGATCCGATCGAGAAGAAGCCCTTTTTCCATGCCTTCCCCGGACGCGATGCGCTGAGCTTCGGCATGCTCGGGTGCGACCTGCACTGTTCATACTGCCAGAACTGGATCACCAGCCAGGCCTTGCAGGACCAGCGCGCGGTCAGCGGCGTGCAGCCGATCGAACCCGATCAACTGGTCGACCTGGCGATTCGGCACAACGCGCCGGTGGTCGCGTCGACGTACAACGAGCCGCTGATTACCAGCGAGTGGGCGATGGACGTGATCCGCCGCGCCAACGAAAAGGGACTCGTCGGCGCGTATGTCTCCAACGGCAACGGCACCCGCCGCGTGCTCGAATACATCCGCCCACACGTCGACCTGTACAAGATCGACCTGAAGAGTTTTCGCGAGCGGCCCTATCGTTCATTGGGCGGGCAGCTTCAAAATGTCATGCGCACCATCGAGCAGTGCGTCGAGCTGGGGTTCTGGGTGGAGATCGTCACGCTGGTCGTGCCGGGGTTGAACGACAGCGAGGACGAGCTGCGCGAGATGGCTGAGTACCTTGCCGGCATCTCGCCGGACCTGCCGTGGCACGTAACGGCCTTCCACGCCGACTACAAGATGGACGACTCGGCCAGCACGCGCGACGAGCAGGTCATCCGCGCCGCCGAGATCGGCGCCGAGGCGGGGTTGAACTTCGTCTACGCCGGCAATCGACCGGGTTGCGTCGGCGAATGGGAGAACACGCGCTGTCCCGGCTGCGGGGCGACGCTGATCGAACGTCACGGGTTCATCGTGCAGTCCAACCGATTGGTCGATGGTTGTTGTCCCGACTGCGGCCGCGCGATTCCGGGGTATTGGAAGTAGCTGGATAGCCGGCAACGAACAGTTGCCGGACCGCCAACATTCACTGCAATGTTACCCTGACTGTGTCGGACATGATCCGGCAGCAGGTTTGCTGCCGGCTATTGAGCGTCATCCGTAGCGTATCCCGAACCCGTTGAATTCGCCGGTGGCGGAAGACTGGTCAATCTTCGTGTCGCGGATGAATTCGCCCATCGT